>NZ_QUDI01000021.1:0-93580 GCF_003477465.1 Parabacteroides sp. AF48-14 | reverse complement strand
GACGAACGCAGATCATTTATTGTTTTAAAAGAAAATAAGTCTGCGTTCCTCTGCGTAATCTGCGCCCGTCTGCGTCCGGTAAATACGAGCAAACGCACCGATAAATCATTATTTATTGTTTCAAATATGACAAATAATGAATTTATTTATCCCAAATGATTATCGGGTGAGCCATTGTCAAGTCATAGCTCTGATTTGTAAACCTTTTCCCATACCGCTTTGTTCTTTTCCCGAAACCGTGTAAAAAACGTCGTGTATGTTTTTTATGGTTTATGCCAAAATGGCATGATTTGCTTCTGGTATCTATTTTGTAGGAATATAGGTGAAGGTTAAAAATAAAAAGAAGAAAGAAAGGAGTATAACTATATGAATTTAAACAATTTTACAATTAAAGCACAGGAGGCCGTTCAGCAGGCTGTACAGCTGACTACCCAAAATGGGCAGCAAGCTATCGAAGCCGTTCATTTGCTGAAAGGTGTCATTATGACGGGCGAGAGTGTGACCAATTTCATCTTTCAGAAACTGGGTGTGAACATCCAGAATCTGAACCGCGTGTTGGATGCACAGATCAGTTCGCTACCGAAAGTTTCCGGTGGGGAACCTTACCTGTCGAGTGAAGCAAATGCCGTTTTGCAGAAAGCAATCGACTATTCATCCAAGATGGGAGACCAGTATGTTTCGCTGGAACCGATCATTTTGGCCTTGTTTACGGAAAAGAGTACCGCTTCGCAGATACTGAAAGATGCCGGTGTAACGGAAAACGAGTTGCGCCAGGCTATCGAGGAACTGCGGAAAGGCAATAAAGTGACCAGCCAGTCGGCCGAAGATACGTACGATGCGTTGGGCAAATATGCAATCAATCTGAACGAACGTGCCCGTAGCGGCAAGTTAGACCCGGTGATCGGACGCGACGATGAAATCCGCCGTGTGCTCCAGATCCTGAGCCGCCGTACCAAAAACAACCCGATTCTGATCGGTGAACCGGGTGTCGGTAAAACGGCTATTGCCGAAGGGCTTGCACACCGTATCGTGCGTGGCGACGTACCGGAGAACTTGAAATCAAAACAGATATTCTCGTTGGATATGGGTGCGCTGATTGCCGGTGCCAAATATAAAGGCGAGTTTGAGGAACGTTTGAAAGCCGTAGTCAACGAGGTGACCCAGTCGGATGGTGAGATCATTCTGTTCATAGACGAGATCCATACGCTGGTAGGTGCCGGAAAGGGCGAGGGGGCGATGGACGCCGCCAATATCCTCAAACCGGCTTTGGCTCGTGGTGAACTGCGTTCGATCGGTGCGACGACACTCGACGAATATCAGAAGTATTTTGAAAAGGATAAGGCGCTCGAACGTCGTTTCCAGATTGTCCTGGTGGACGAACCGAACGAGCTGGATGCCATTTCCATCCTGCGTGGTTTGAAAGAGAAATATGAGAACCACCATAAGGTGCGTATCAAAGATGATGCGATCATCGCAGCCGTCCAGTTGTCGACGCGCTACATCACCGACCGTTTCCTGCCGGACAAGGCGATCGACCTGATGGATGAAGCCGCCGCCCGTCTGCGTTTGCAGATCGACTCGGTGCCGGAATCCTTAGATGAAGTTTCCCGCCGTATCAAACAGTTGGAAATCGAACGTGAAGCGATCAAGCGTGAAAACGATAAAGGAAAGCTGGAACAGCTCAACAAAGAGATTGCCGACCTGAAGGACGAAGAAACGAAACAGAAGGCCCAATGGCAAAGCGAAAAAGAGCAGATCAACAAGATTCAGCAGAACAAGATAGACATCGAGAACCTGAAGTTTGAAGCCGATAAGGCCGAACGCGAAGGCGACTACGGTAAAGTGGCCGAAATCCGTTACGGAAAGATCAAACAGAAGGAAGAAGAGATCAGCGAAGTTCAGGAAAAGCTGAAGACGATGCAGGGAACTGCCGCCATGATCAAGGAAGAGGTCGACAGCGAGGATATTGCCGATGTGGTGTCCCGTTGGACCGGAATCCCTGTCAGTAAGATGATGCAGAGCGAAAAGGAAAAACTGCTTCATCTGGAATCCGAACTGCATACGCGTGTGATCGGACAGGAAGAGGCGATCAGTGCCATTGCCGATGCTGTGCGCCGTAGCCGTGCCGGATTGCAGGACCCGAAGCGGCCGATCGGTTCGTTTATCTTCCTCGGTACGACCGGTGTGGGGAAGACGGAGCTTGCCAAGGCGTTGGCGGAATATCTGTTCGATGATGAGAATATGATGACCCGTATCGATATGAGCGAGTATCAGGAGAAATTCAGCGCAACCCGTCTGATCGGTGCGCCTCCGGGATATGTCGGTTACGATGAGGGCGGCCAGCTGACGGAAGCGATCCGTCGTAAACCGTATTCCGTTGTCCTGTTCGATGAGATCGAAAAGGCTCACCCGGATGTCTTCAATATCCTTTTGCAGGTATTGGACGACGGGCGTCTGACCGACAACAAAGGGCGTGTCGTCAACTTCAAGAACACGATCATCATTATGACCAGCAATATGGGGTCATCCCTGATCCGTGAAAACTTCGAGAAGATGACGCCGGAAACACACGACCGGGTGGTGGACGAAACAAAGATCCAGGTGTTGGAATTGTTGAAAAAGACAATCCGTCCCGAATTTCTGAACCGTATCGACGACATCATCATGTTTACGCCGCTTAACGAAGAAGAGATCCGCCGGATCGTTACTTTGCAGTTGAATGGCGTGAAGAAGATGCTGGCCCAGAACGGTATCGCTCTGGACTTTACGGATGCTGCCCTGGCTTTCATCTCCGATAAAGGCTTCGATCCGCAGTTTGGCGCCCGTCCAGTGAAGCGTGTGATCCAGAAGTATGTGTTGAACGAACTGTCTAAAGAACTGTTGGGCGGTAAAATCAACAAAGACCACCCGATCACGATAGACAGCGACGGCAACGGCCTGGTATTTAAAAACTGATCAGGTATTGGTTTGATTGATATATAAGCAAGAGGCTCTGCTCCTTAATTGGGGCGGGGCTTTTTTGAAAATAAAAAGTTGTCTCTTTTTTGGCAGGTAATGACCTTTTTATACTTTTGCACCTTGAAGTTCATAGCAAAACGAATACAAAGAAAACGTGAAGAATAAAATAGTTGTACTTGTTATTTTGGGGAGTTTAATCGTGTCGATGTTTATAGGATGTCAGCAGTCTCCTCCCCAATATATTCCCCAGGTAGTAGATTCGGTCAATAACGATAAAGATCGGATGGGGTTGAATGGGAAAGTCAAAACGCTGGATATTTATTATTATCGTCCGGAAAAAGTATCATCTATCTTCTCCGTGAAATTCAAAAAAGGTGGGAAATGGGAAGAGGACGGAATATATCACTATCATTTATGCTTCAATATTGACGGCAATCTTGTTCAATATAACGAATACGATAAGCAAGAAAGTGTTGTTCGAAAGACCGATTATACCTATGAGGCTTGGGGATATACACATACACTCAGCTCTCCGGGAACTAACGGTACGATTGTCCGCAAATATAATATTGACGGGAAGCTGCTGGAAGTTGTGTACGATAATCTTTATGGGGAGATAAATACTTATGACGACAGAGGAAATCTTATCCGGACGAAACAGATCGACGGAACGGTTCACAAACCGGCGATGATCGAATATGATTACAACGAACACGATTTATTGGTCGAGAAGAGAGAGTTTTATAATATAGGAGAGTTATCGGGCAAGACTGTCTATGAGTACGATGCAAATGATTTGTTGGCTCAGACTCGAGTATATGATTTGTTGAGTCGTGATATGCCGGAAACGCATTTCATCTATGAATATAGCGACAATAACCATGTTGTGGAAGAATATAGGATTGACGGTGAAGGCAATAAAGAGTTGGAATCTTGGTGTAAACGTGAATACTATCCAAATGGTAAACTGAAAGCTGTTGTCCGCAATGGTTTCTTGGAGGAAAAATATGACGAACAGGGGCGGCCGATTGATGAGCGGCCTGGATTTGAAATACTCTACAAAGACTTTCAGGACTATGGCTATGATACGCATGGCAACTGGATTGAAACAAAGAACTTCAACGATTATGTTGATTTCGGCACAGGACTCGGTCGTATATTGAAACCTTATGTTGAGCGTGTCTTTACTTATTACGAAGAATAAAAACTTAAAATAAAACAATATGCGTACACAAAAATTCAGCCACATGGCAGGAGGTAAAGTTCTCGAAATCATTATAGCTATTTTGACTATAGTCTTATTGATTATCTTTTTGGTACTTCTATTTGCCAATGCACTTAATGTTATCTCCGTGCTTATTTTGCTGGTATCGGTCGTAAGTGTGATATGGTTTACTTACAAGTATTATAAACCGGCGTTTACCGATGTTATATTTTCGGATGAAGGCATTATAAGTAAAACTCATTTTGAGCAGGAAGAGTTACCGATAGATGCCATACGGGGAATCTGGTATTATAAAAATGGGCATGAAACAGATATCAAACCATATTCTGATAAAGATAAATTAAAAAACTGTATCATTATCATAGGAGACATTGACTGGTTCACGAATGTCGAATATATACGTGTAAACGGTTCTGCTGTATTGCGTGATTCATTTAAGAAAGGATATACCACTTTGGTCTATAGAAAAAGATTGGATGGAGTATTGAACGAGTTAGATTATAAGATACGACATAACGCATTGCATAATAACATTGTTCGTGTAGACTAAAAAAGAAAGTAATGGGAAAAGTACTGAAAGCATTCAAGACACTGATAAACGAGTTGTTTGGAACTAAGAGGGAGTATAAAGCGGAAGGTTTGGGCCTTTTTACCTGTAAGGTTTGTGATTGGTGGCAGGATAAATGCTATCTTTGGAGTGGTACAGTGCAATTGCCCTTCTACTCGGTGGAAACCCTTGTTTTGATAGAAGGAGACATTTCTGCTCCGTTCCCTAAACAATTATTGGAATTACAGGGGTTATTGCAGAACTGGGCACCTATGCTTGAGCAATCAGATAGCATACTGTCCAGTAAAAGCCGGCAGAAACATAAAGAAAAAATATACGCTTCCTGGCAGGATGAATTTTATCCCTATACGATAGTACCGGCTGTATTATACAGCGGTAGTTGGGAGATCGTATTTTACAGGAATAGTGGTGTAAATTATAATTTTACTGTTTTTTGGAAAGACAATACTGTGCAGGATTTACATTTCCGATAAAGGCCTCGACCCGCAGTTTGGCGCCCGTCCAGTGAAGCGTGTGATCCAGAAGCTCCTTAATTGGGGCGGGGCTTTTTTTATATCCCACGCAGATAACAGTAGATAACATTGGTTAACCCTAAATGGAGTGCTATACGCTTACCGGTTCGTCGTTAATCTTTATTTTTGCTCTTAAAATAACAAATAGAGATTATGATAAGACTTAAATCTATTCTTTTGATAGTATTCGCCAGCCTTTTTGCGAGTGCTTTTTCACAAACTGATTCATCGTTGCCTGCAGAGGTGCAGCGGTTGGATGGATATGGAAATGCGGTCGAGTTGTGGGAGTTGTATAAGGATTCGGCGGCTGTGATGGATGAGGCTACCCGGCTGCGGGCAGGAATATCATTATATTATTATCTGAACCGTCCGGATGAAATGCTCCGGTGTGTGGATTCGCTTTTGACGTTGTATCCCGAGACGTGTACGGAAAATGAGATATTGTCCTGCAATTATGTGAAGATGGAGAAACTCTTGGAAAAAGGTTCTTATAAGGCATTGAATGCCTGGTGGAAACAGTTTTCCCGGGATGAAAACCTTTGCCGGAAGATGGGCGAAACGATCGGTTTCCCTTACCGGACGGAAGTGATTGAGGGCTTGGCTGATGTACCGGATTTCCGGATGGAATTTCCGGGTTCGGAGTGTACGGTGCCGGTGAGTTGCACGTATCCGCTGGTTTTATCGGTGAATGTCGATGGAACGGAACTGTCAGAGACTATTTTTGATACCGGAGCGCCAAATACATTCCTTACGATTGAAGCTGCCCGCAAGTGTGGAGTCCGCTTATTGGGCGATACGGTTGCCGTGCAGAGTATGTTTGGCATATCGCAGGCGACAACGGGATTGGTGAAAACTCTCCGGGTAGGGGATATCACATTCTATAATACGGTGGTTCATGTCTCTTTGCTTGAAAACGATCCGATATTTTCAGGGCATGATGCTATTCTGGGGGTGAAAGAATTGCGGAATGTGTCGACTGTCGGATTTGAATTGGGAGCGTTGAGGATAAAGAAAGGTGAACGGAAGGAGATGCTGAACCCGAATTTCAGCTTTTCGGAGAGCGGACAGCTGTTCCTGCTTTCGCCGGAAAGGAACTATCTGCTGGATACCGGCGGGCAAAGCAGTTTCTCGAACACAACGGATCCGGCTCCCACAAAAGTAATGGAGGTGTACGGCTATCCTGTGCACTTCCAAAATACATATACTGAAAATCCCGATTCACTCAGATCTGCACTATTGGGATTACCCTTTTTCCAGGGCTTTGAAACGTGTGTACTCGATTTCGAACGGATGCGCTTTTCCGGTGAGAATTATCGTTTACGCGGCAGTTATTCGGATTATATCAACAGTAATAATATGTTGGGTCTGGACACCTGGATTGAATGGCTGGATAAGACTACGGACGAAATGGGACGGTGGCTGACACATAGCTACCGGGGATTATTGAAAAATGATTATAATGCGACAATCCTTTATACGGACAGCCTGTTGAATAAATATCAGCAGGAACTTGGCGGAAGTGTGTTTTTTGTGCTCAACTTGCGGGCGGCGGCATTGGCTTATATGGGATTTTATAAGGAGGCTGGCGAATTGATGAAAATATGTCTTCAGGCGATGCCGGATATGGCTGGCAGCTATAATAAGTGTATAGCCTTGGAGCCTTTTGGGGCCCAACAGCTTGATTGGAAGAATGAGGATGTCGTGCTGGAAGCCGCCAAAGGCGAAAAAGGATTTGTGATTCCGGCCCGGGTTGCCGGTGGTTCTTATCGTATATGCTTTGCACCGGATAAGGCTGTTTCAACGATATCGAAAGCCGAAGCGGTGAAGTTGAATATGAATGTGATCGAGTTTGAAGATCCGTTGTCGAGAGGAGGCAAGACACGCATGGCGATAGCTCCGGAACTCATATTGGGAGATTTGGTTATCCGGAATGCACAGTTTGAAATCAGTGACGAAGAGGGGCTTGTCTTGGGAAATAGTGTGCTCCGTCTCATCCCCCAGTTTGCGATTCTGAATAATCGGATCATGCTTTATCAGCATCCGCAACAGTATGAGGGGGCTGAAGAATTGCCGCTTTTGCTTTCTAACTATGTGCTTTGTTTCCGCGAATCGGAAAAGAGCGAGAAAGGCTATTCCATCGGGGCAGCAGTCCCTTATGCCGAACAAATCACGCTGCAGGATGTCTGTAAGCCGGATGTAAAGGCGGTGTTCGATCTCGAACGGATGAAATTGATATTGACATCAGATTAAAAGGTGCCGGAAAAGATATATCTTTGTACAAGATACGAGAGAAACAATGTACAAATCGATACAGGTACTAAAGCAGTTTTGGGGCTATGACAGTTTCCGGCCGGGGCAGGCGGAGGTCATCGACAGTATTCTGTCGGGACACGACACGCTTGCCTTGATGCCGACCGGTGGGGGTAAATCAATTACTTTCCAGGTCCCGGCTCTGTCTAAGCCGGGCATTTGCCTCGTGATCAGTCCGCTTGTCGCCTTGATGAAGGATCAAGTAAAGAACCTTCAGAAGCGCGGGATACTGTCGGCTTTTATCAGTTCCGAAATGCCGCGCTGGGAGATTTTGCAGCAGCTGGACAATTGCATCTTGGGTGATTATAAGTTTCTGTATATTTCCCCTGAACGTATCTCTTCCGATCTGTTTCAGGAAAAGCTGAAACCGTTATCAGAAAAGGTGAATCTGCTGGTTGTGGATGAAGCGCATTGTATCTCGCAATGGGGAAATGATTTTCGCCGGGATTACCGTTTGATTGCCGATATCCGTGATGCTATCCCTCGTGTTCCGGTGATTGCCGTGACGGCATCCGCTACGGCTGCGGTGGTTGCCGATATCTGTGAGCAACTCCATTTCCGTAAAGGCTACCGGGTGTTCAAGACCTCTTTTGAACGGAAGAACCTTTCTTTCGTTGTCCGCAAGACGGATAATAAGCTGAATGAACTTTGCCATATCCTGTCGTCTGTGCAAGGTTCGGCTGTTGTCTATAGCCGGACCCGCAGGGGTGTGGAAGAATATGCCGGTAAATTGAGGGCGGCAGGCATCTCGGCCGAATACTTCCATGCCGGGTTGGACCCGGTTATCAAGACGGAACGGCAGACCGACTGGCTGAAAGGGAATACCCGCGTGCTGGTGGCCACCAATGCTTTCGGGATGGGTATCGATAAGGGAGATGTGCGCTTGGTGATCCATACGGAGTTCCCGGATTCGATGGAAGCCTATTATCAGGAAGCCGGACGAGCCGGACGTGACGGGAACCGGGCGTATGCGGTGGCCTTGTTGGGCCCGCAGGATATTACGGATATAAAAAGACGTCCCTCCAATGCTTTTCCTACAATCGAATATATCAAACGGGTTTATGAGGCCTTGTGCAACCGTTTCCAGATTGCGGAAGGTGACGGGGAAGGCGTGTCTGTCTACCTGAACGAACCGGAGTTTCTGCGTGACTGGCATTTTGACAAAGGCCGCCTGCGTTCTTCACTCGAAATATTATCTCTGTCCGGTTATCTCGATTTTGAGCCATATCCGAATACGCATCCTTATCTCAGGTATGACCAGCCGCGCTGGACGATGGACCGTTTTCTGAATGAAGACTCTCCGGCCGCCAAGATCACCATTGAGGTTTTACGCAATTACGAGGGACTTTTCTCGGCCGGTGTATCTGTCAGTGTGGATATGTTGGCAAGAAAGACCGGATTCCAGCCCCGGGAGGTAGCCAAAATCTTAGGCTATCTGCGGAATATCGGTTTCTATTATCTTCCATCCAAAAAGGAGCCCCGGATTACCTTCAAGATGATCCGTGTCCCTCTGGAGCGTTTGGTAATCACAACCGCATCCTACGAAAACCGCCTTTCCGCATTTAAAATGCGAATTGAAAAAGTCGCAGAATACCTGCAAACGACCGGTTGCCGCCAAGAGTTTATATCCGAATACTTCGGCATGGAAGGGACGCGGTGCGGGTGTTGCGATAATTGTTTACGGAAAGAGTAAACCTGTGGAGGTGATAAAAAATACATCCGGTAAGGCTGTCGTCTCAATTATTCCAATATCTTTGCAGTATCTATTAACCAATAAATAAAAATAGTTATGAGTGACAAGGACGATTTGATTTACGATGAAGATGATTCTGTAGCATTTATCCAGAACTATCTTCCACAGGATTTGAAAGGTAAATTCAGCAATGACGATATTAACTACATTGTAGACCTGATTTATGAATTTTATGAGTCAAAGGGTTTTCTGGATGAGAATACCGATGATAATGCGGAAATTGATATTGATGAAGACGAATTGATCGGGTTTGTTGTAAAGAATGCGCAAAAAGACGGTGTCGGCAAGTTTGAAGAAGAAGATATAACTTTTATTGTACAAGGAGAACTTGAATATTGCGATTCCATCAACATGTTCGATTAATAGACTGTTGTATAAATACAAGATAGTTTATAAAAGAATAAGAAGATGAGAAATTTTAAATTGTTATCAGTTTTGCTGCTTTGTATGGCAGTTGTTTTTACGAGTTGTGGAACCTGGAACAATACGGCTAAAGGAACAGCCATCGGAGTAGGTGGAGGTGCTGCTGTGGGTGCCGGTGTCGGTGCTCTGGCTGGCAATACAGCATTGGGATCGATTATCGGTGCTGCGGTTGGTGGTACAGCCGGTGCTTTGATCGGTAAGAAGATGGATAAACAGAAGAAGGAACTGGAAGCTACGCTGCCGGAAGAAGCAACTGTCGAAACCATCAATGACGGTGAAGCCCTGCGGGTGACGTTCGATTCCGGAATCCTGTTTGCTACCAACTCGAGTACGGTCAGCGCTGCTTCTAAAAGCGCCTTGCGTAATTTAGCTACCAGCCTGAACGCAAATCCGGACACGGATATTAAGATTATCGGTCATACGGACAATACGGGAAAGGTCGATTATAACCAGACCCTGTCGGAAAAACGTGCAAAGAGCGTATTCGATTATCTTATGGAAGACCAGGGTGTAAGCAGCAAGCGTATGACATACGAAGGTAAAGGTATCCACGAGCCGGTTGCAGACAATAATACTCCGGAAGGACGTGCCCTGAACCGCCGTGTAGAAATTATCATACTTCCGAACCAGAAAATGGTAGAGGAGGCCCAACAGGGAACATTGAGATAAGGCTAACTACCTTTATAAGAGAGATGGTGCATATCCACATTAGTTGGATTTGCACCATCTTTTTTTTATGCTTACATCTGTTTTAACGGTCGTTTATAACCGTTCCTAAATCTTCAGACAAGTTAATTAACACTCCGGGACCGGGGGGAAAGCAAACCTTTTTTAGTTGATGTTGTTTAAATAGTAACTTATATATAAGTGCACAAATAATAGTATAAACTGTTTTAAACGTTGAATGAGATGAAAAAGATTCTTCCTTTTTTCTTATTGGTTCTTTTGCTGGCGTCTTGCCAGAAAGACCCGGACATGTCTAAACTAAGCGATGATTTCGTAGTATTTACTGATCACAGTAAGGATGCTAATTTCGGATCGTTTACATCTTTCTACATCCCGGATAGTGTAATGGTAATCGGTAGCAGTGAAAAACCGGAATTCTGGAGTGCTACTGAAGCGGACGATATCGTCACTACTTTAGTCAATGGCATGGAAGGCCGTGGTTTTACACGTGCCGCAGATAAAGAATCAGCAGACCTGGGTTTGCAGGTTTCTTTCGTGAAAAATGTCAATTATTTTACTAACTATCATGACAATCCTTACTGGTGGTGGGGATATCCCGGATATAACTGGTGGTATGGTTACTGGGGTAACTGGACCGGTGCATGGAATGGATGGTATTATCCGTATCCTGTTGTCTACAGCTATAGCGTAGGTTCCCTGTTGGTTGAACTGGTCGACCTGAAAGCGCCGACTCCAAAAGCTACCGATGCAAAACTTCCGGTTCTTTGGACTGCTTACATGACTGGTCTGCTGTCTGGTTCCGACAAAGTAAATATCGCACTTTCAACTCGTGCTATCGAGCAGGCTTTTGTACAGTCACCGTACTTAAAGAAATAATTAAACGCGAATTAAAAGAAAATTTGAGTCTTATGAAAAAGATAACTAAATCAATAAAATTAATCGCTTTACTTGTCGCCTGTTTAGCGATTCCATCTCTGGCTGGCGCCCAGGTTGTAAAGAACATGTATTTTAATGTCGACTGGCAGCTCAATTCTCCGTTCAGCCAGACATTCTCTGATAAGACAAGTGGTTGGGGTGCACATGCAGAAGCCGGTTATTATCTCGTCCCTAATTTCTCGGTAGGTGCGTTTATCTCTTATCACACTAACAATAAATATATCGATCGTCAGACATTGCCGGTAAGTTCGACTTCTGCCATCACTTCCGATCAGCAGCACTCTATCTTCCAGTTGCCTTTTGGTGCAGCTTTCCGTTATAACGTTGCTCCCGAAAGCCAGTTCCAGCCTTATGCAGGCTTACAGTTAGGGGCAAGCTACAGTGAAATGTCGACTTATATGAATGTAATGAAAGTATACGACCGTAACTGGGGTTTCTATGTATCTCCCGAAATCGGTATGAATATGTATTTTACTCCTCAGAAACAGATCGGTTTACATATTGCTGCCTACTATAATTATGCAACCAATAAAGGAGACGTCTTGAGTTATTCGATCGATGGATTGAATAACTGGGGTATCCGGTTAGGTCTTGCATTTTAATAAGAAGAGTTGTTCTTTTAAGTGTTTTATGTAGTTTATGGGGAACGGGAGGTTGCCATTTGTGGCACCTTCCGTTTTTTTGTATTATAGAATCTGCAGTTTAAGGCCGAACGAGAGACTCATGTAGTCTTTGGGTTTCAGGCTTTTGTTGCCGATCTTGTTTATCAGGTACAAATCGCAGGTACTGAGTTCATAAAAGAAAGAGATGGATTTGTGCCAGCTTTTGTTTTCATTCAGTTTCAACGTGAACCGCTCGCCGGCGAAGATATGCGTACGGATGCGGGTTGAAAACCAGTAATAGCCTTTAGGGTATTTATCCGGTTGCCTTCCCCAGAAGTCGCGGTCGAACAATGTATTGATATAAAAACCACAAGCGAGAGGCTCGAAAGAGAGCTTGTCGGAGAGAGGAATATTCCAAGGGTAATAGTTCTGTTTGAGTGTCATTGTTACCATTGCGTGGCGGTCCGAATAACGGGGGACGAATCCCAGAAGAACATCCGTTTCCCAATGGTTACGATAATAATTCCAACCAGTGCCGAGTGAGATCAATCCCATTGAACCGGCATATTGGATCTTACTGTAACGGGGGATAAGTTTTTCCCATCTGGATATATATTTTTCTACACGCTTTGTGTAACGTGCTTCATCTTCGCTGCTTTCCTGTGCCTGTAATGTGCCAATAAGGAGAAGGAATAGCGTCATCCATTTAAAAATCGATAACTTCATACGTGTAGCTGTCTGGTGTCAAGGTGAATAATATGTAATTGCGTTTGGCTATATTGCTGCAACCATAGTAGATGATCCCGTCATCGAACAGATCATCCATCTGCAATTGATGGTTGTGGGCATTCAAGCAGAACATCAAGGATGGAAATTGCCGGATGTAAAGCTGGAATACGTCTTTTATATTGTTGTCGAACTGGTCGCTTCCGGGACGGGCATGCATGGCTACGACCGTACGGCTGTATTGCCGGGTACTGTCTTCCAACTCCTCTTTCAGGAAACCGAAATCGGGTACAGGATGCGAGTAGTCATATTCGATTGCATTAGTGTTGAGGCAGACAAACTTGACGTCCCGGGCAATAAAAGAGAAGTTCTCATTTCCGAAGAGCTTTTCATAAACCTGGTCGCCATTCCCGATTATATCATGATTCCCGATCAACCCTACATACGGGATATCGAGTTTGGAAAGGATATCGACAGCCCATTCGTATTCTTTTTTCATTCCGAATTCGGTGTAGTCTCCTCCGTGAATGATGAAGTCTATGCTGTCTTTTTTCCTGTTGATGTGTTTTACGAAATCATTTGTTTCGTCATAACTGCGCTGCGTGTCGCCCATCAGGACGAACCGGATCGTGTCCTTGTCTTTTGTGGCAGCTTCAATAAGCGGGATATTTTGTTCGTTGATATTACGCTCGGATATCGTAAGTCGCCCGTCATATGGGTGATAGTCGATCAGGTCACACGCAGACAGTAGTATGCAAAGGCATAATGGTAAAGCTTGTTTAAACATGACATCATTGCTTTTATCTCCAAGCAAAGTTAGGCTGTTCCGCCGCGAGAAAAAAGGTCAAGATGTAATGGATGATGGTTTATAATGTGCCAATTCGAAGAAATAATAACTTATATCATAGCATTCCGATGCTATTTGATATAAGTATAATACCGGTTGAAGAAGTTTTTGAACCAGCCGGTTTTCATCAAGCCTTTTTCGAAGATCAGGATGCCCAGGAGAGCGCAACAGATGCCTAATGTTACATCAATAATATAATGATGTGATGAATAGACGGCTGTTCCCCAGATTCCCAACATGATAATTGCGAAAAGGGTGATCACGAATTTATTGCATTTGTTAATGATCGCATAACAAAGTGCCACTACCATATAGGCGGCATGCAACGACGGAACGGCTGCAAATACATTCGCATTGCGGCCATAGATGGAGTCAAAAATGGAAAGCCCTGTCAACGCGTCGAACCTGCCGAGCCCGGCAACGTTACCGGGAGTATTCAGAATCGGTTCGAAACCATAGTTTATAGCATACCAGGGCGGAGCGGCCGGATGGATATAATACCCGGCAAAACCGATCAGGTTAACGAATAGAAATACCATCGAGTAGCGCAGATACAAGCTTCGGTCGCCTTTCAGATAAAGCCACAGACCGAATGCGATCGGGACCGGAACCCAACAGAGATAGAAAATACCGGCGAAGAAGTCGGCTATCTGGCAATTATGAATCGCAAAATATTCACAAGGTATTAATCTATTTCCGTTGTCATTTATCCCGAAAAGGCTTTTTTCCAGGTTGTACAAACCTTCCACATCGATCGGATTCGCTTCGTAATTCGGAAAAACGCGCATCCAGTCGTACGAAATGCCGAAAAGGGCAAACGGCAACAAGGCAACAGCCAATTTGCGGGTCGTCTTGCCGGCAAAAAAGAGGAACAGGTACAAACCGGCTATAAGTATATGCTCCGAACGCAGTCCGATACATACGGCTGTCAGCAGAAGGAACAGGATCATCAGGCCAATAACTGTTACAGTCTCTTTCTTAGACGGGAGTATAAAGGCTTTTTTCATTCGTTGTCTTTATTTATCAGTAGTTTACGGCAATGGTTCAGACGAGCGAATGCTGTCAGGTTAGAGAATATTGCAACAATCAGCAAAGGTATTACGAATATCATGATCGGTTCGAATGTCTCGCTGTTTTCCATCATGGGAGCGAAGATACCGCAGCAGAGCGCACCCAGTCCGGTCAATACTACGCGTTCAGGCCGCTGCATGAATCCCACCTTGCAATCAAGTCCCAACCCTTCCGCACGGGCACGTACATAGCTTACCATCAGCGAACCGATGAGGGCGATAAAGGCAACGATCGAGCTGATCACATATCCCTGGTTGATCAGGTAAAAGCAGATACCGAAGAAAACAGTCAGTTCGCTGTACCGGTCGAGACCGAATCGTATAACGCCCCGAAAGTGAACTCATTTTCCCGATTCGTGCCACCTGGCCGTCCATCATGTCGAACAGTCCGGCAAACAGGATGATGCCGCCACCCCAGCCGATATAATAGAAATCTTCCCGTTCTCCCTTCATGCCGGCATAAAGGAATATACAAGCCGCTACAATATTCAGGATTAATCCTGTCGTCGTAATAAAATTGGGAGTGATCCCAATTTTGATCATTCCGTGCACAAGCGGATTGATGATCTTATAGATCATCTGCTGTAGCCAATCTCTTAAAACTTTGAATTTCATATCTTATTATTTTTGTTTTTATTTTGTGTCCGCTCTTTGAAACCGGCCTTTTATTCTACAATTCTTATAGACAAAAACGCGTTGCATATTGTAATTCCAAAGAAATCCGACAAGCAGGGAAACAACCGCTTTTGAGAAGACGAACAAATCGTCGATATAGTGTTTCAGAGTCTCCCTGACCCAAGGATTCTGACTGATTGTCTCTGTCATTAAATAGATGCCCCAGGTATTCAGTAAAATACTGCCGATCCAGACCAGCAGATATTTTATCATGATGTGCCATTTCTTGCATTCTTTGGATTTGAATGTCCATCTGTAATTGATTATGCAATTCACGATTCCGCCGCAAACAGAGCCGATGAAAGTTGCATATACGTAATAGATACCAAATAATTTTACTAATAAAATGGTGACTAAAAAGTCCGTTGCACTGGCAATCTGCGAAGAAAATTGGGCCCGTATGAACATGAATATCCCGCCTTTCTCCGAAAAAGCCTTTGCACTTTTTTTTATCCAATCAACCATCTTGCACCGATTAGCAGGATGAGGCTGTATATACCGGCCAGAATATCATCCATCATTACTCCAACTCCTCCCTTGAGGCTCTCCATTTTGCGTATGCCCAACGGTTTGAAAATGTCGAACAGGCGGAAAAGCACAAAAGCCGCAAATGCATAGCCACGATCTCCTGCCGGAGCCGCCAACAGCGGAATCCACACGCCTACCATCTCGTCTACCACCACTCGCGAGGGATCTTTTCCCCAGATCGGTTCGACTGCGTTTGCCGAACAAATCCCGGCAATCGTAAAGACAATAATCAGTAAAGCGGTTATGATAAGCAACCAAATAGGAGAGACGGTGCAGGACAATGCCAGCCAGATTAAAGTGGCCAACAGCGCACCCGCCGTACCAGGGGCAAACGGAGAAAAACCGGAACCAAAGCCTGTTGCTATGATAATATGAATAAGAGGGACTTTCTTCATCCTGTCTGTAAAATATGTGCAAAGTTATAAAAATAATACAACTTTCTCCTTATCCGGGAGAAAGTTGTATCGTGAATTCCATGTGATGGAATTTTAGTTTCATAGGCATGGAACAAAAGTTTCATAGGCATGGAACAAAAGTTTCATCCCTATGAAACTAAATTTATATACCTTGAATTTTTAATCCAGATAGTTAGGAGCCTTTTCGCCGATCATGTCGCGCAATGTCTGTTTAACCATTCTCCACTGCTGGAAGAGGTCGTGTACAGGCTGGTGCTCGAAGTCGTGCATCGGGCTCTTGCAGAAGAATGATAACCAAGTCTGGATGCCACACATGCCTGCACGCAGGGCCAAGTCGCTGAACAACACCAGGTCGAGAGCGATAGGAGCAGCCAGGATGGAGTCGCGGCAAAGGAAGTTTACCTTGATTTCCATCGGATAGCCCATCCATCCGAAGATGTCGATGTTGTCCCAGGCTTCTTTATTGTCCTTGCGGGGAGGATAGTAGTTGATGCGTACCTTATGATATACATCGCCATACAGGTCCGGGTATTTTTCCGGTTCGAAGATATTGTCGATAACAGACAGCTTGCTGACTTCTTTTGTCTTGAAGTTTGCAGGATCGTCCAGCACTTCGCCGTCGCGGTTTCCTAAGATATTGGTGGAGAACCAACCGCTGACACCCAACATACGGGTTTTGAACATCGGTGCCAAAACTGTCTTCATCAATGTCTGACCGCTCTTGAAGTCCTTACCGGAGATAGGCACATTCATCTTTTTGGAGAATTCCCACATGGCGGGAGTGTCTACGCACAGGTTCGGAGCACCCATGATAAACGGAGCACCTTCTGCGATGGCTGCGTAAGCGTAGCACATACTTGGAGAGACAGCTTCCGTATTGTTTTCCTTCATGGCTTTTTCCAATGCGGCGAGCGACATGTGTTCGTCTGACAGTGGAATGTAGATTTCCGTACTTGCAGCCCACAAGACAGAGATGCGTTCGCAATTATTAGCCGCTTTGAAATCGCGGATATCCTGGCGAAGCTGTTCAACCATGTCCCAGCGGGTAGCCGCTTTTTTAATATGTGTACCGTTCAGACGTTTTGCCCAGTTATGATCGAATGCGGCAGGCATCGGCTTGATAGCCTCCAGTTCGTCTTTCACGCCATTCAGGTCTTTTTCTTTCAAAACTTCTGCGTACATGGCTGCTTCATATGCGTTATCGGGGAAAATATCCCATCCGCCGAAAACGATATCATTCAGGTCGGTTAAAGGTACAATATCTTTAATCGCCTTTTCTTCTCCGTTTTCCAAACGCATTGTGGCTAATTGCGAAATAGAGCCGATAGGCTTTGCTAATCCTTTACGTGCAGCCAACGTACCTGTGATCATTGTAGTGGCTACTGCACCACCTACACCAACAACAAGAATGCCAAGTTTTCCATTGGCTTCTTTAACTTCGATTTTTTCCATGTCAAATTAAGTTCAAAAATGATTGGGCAAAATTAGCCTTTCTGTTTGAGACCGGAAAGGCCAGATATAGGGTTAATTGGTCAAAAATACTATAAAATAGGCCTGTTTCGCATATTGACGGATTTGAGAAGTTGAAAAATAAGCTATGATGTGAATGAAAAAACATTTTTTTGAACGCTCATGAATTTATTTTTCATTTTTATGATGTTATTTCGATTTTAATGCTTTCCTTTGTACCGACAAGCAAAACTGTTTGTATAGTTCTTTATCTCCGACGTGATATTCATTCAGAATAGAATTTTGTAGACATGGATCTTTCCTTACGTTTTATTGTTTCAATTTTTTTTATTAATTATTTTATATTAGTTTTTGTATGAATATTTACATTGGTAACCTGAACTATCGGGTTAGAGAATCAGACTTGCAACAGATTTTGGAAGAGTACGGTACAGTAGACTCAGTTAAGTTGATCATTGACCGTGACACTCGTCGTTCTAAAGGTTTTGCTTTCGCAGAACTTCCTAACGAAAACGAAGCAAAAAATGCTATCGAAGAATTAAACGGCGCAGAATATGAAGGCCGTCAGATGGTAGTAAAAGAAGCTACACCGAGACGCTAAGTAAGCCGATTAAAGCATAAAGTAACGGGGATATAGACAAGATTCTATATCCCCGTTCTTCGTTTATTCCTATTTAATTGTTACGTTTGCATTCAAAATTTGCGATTAATGAAAAGTTATTTGAATAACGGATATTTTCGTTCAGTCTTTTTCTTCTTGCTGTTTGCAGCAGGGATTTCAGCAGTCCATCCCCTCGAAGCCCAGATACCTGAGCGTGTTTTTAAAACGGATTACCGGATTGATCCGGAAAAGAACAGGGAACTTTCTGTCGAAATAGATAACCTAAGCTTTTTCAAAGATGATGAATATTCAGGGGCATTTATGAAAGGCTATACCTTGCCCGGGCTTTGGTTGCAGGCGAAGGCGGTCTATTATCCGTTGGAGATGTTGAAACTGGAAGCAGGTGTGCATTTCCTGCGCTTTTGGGGCGCAAACCGTTATCCGAATATGGCCTATCAGGATATTGCCCGCTGGAAAGGAGACCAATATCAGAAAGGTTTCCATGTCCTTCCCTGGTTCCGGGCGCAAGTCGCTCTGTCCGATCATGTGGATATTATTTTAGGTGACTTGTATGGAGCGGCTAACCATAATCTGATAGAACCGTTATACAGCCCCGAGCTGAATATGATGGCAGATCCGGAGATGGGTTTGCAGTTGCTTTATAACTCCCGCCGGTTCGATCTGGATATGTGGGTGAACTGGGAAAGTTTCATTTTCAGGGAAGATTTTCACCAGGAGGCTTTCACAGTCGGTTTATCCACCCGTTTCAAATTTAACGATCCGGAATCCCGTTTCCATTTCTATGCGCCTTTGCAGGGAATGGTACAACATCGGGGAGGAGAGATCGACACGATTTTCACCAACTCCGTCCAAACTCTGATGAACGGGGCTATCGGTGTAGGAGGTGTTTGGAACACGGGACATAAGATATTCAAAAATGTAAATTTAGAATTGGACGCGACCGGTTATTATCAGCAGGCCGGCAAGTTGTGGCCTTTCGATAACGGCTATGGCGTCTATGCGCGTGCCTCGGCTGATATATATGACTTCCGTGTAAAGACTTCCTATTGGAAATGCCACAAATTCATATCCATGTTCGGCAGTCCGTTCTATGGTGCGGTTTCGACTTCTGATGAGGGTTTGACCTTTGATAATCCTTCCATGCTCTACTTTGGGGCGGAGTATTCGCGCGTCTTGGCAAAAGGCTTTTCGCTCGGTATAGATTTGGATATTTATGCCCATTTGCCTGCAACGTTGAGAGGTACGGAACAAGATGGATATAAGACATTTACAAAAACAAGTTTCTCTGCCGGCATCTACTTACGGGTGAATCCATCTTCCTGATAAAGAAATTCTGATTATAGTTTTCTTCTCCGGAACGTTAACAACTATTAGATACAAAGCGAATATATAGAGCTAAATGGTTAGTAATTGTAAATGTTTTATTATTTTTGTAGGCGAGATGACGGTTGGGAGATCTTAAAATCGCTATAGTATGTTCGACGTTTCTTTACTATATGAATTGAAAAAAGGGAATCGGGAAGCCTTTAACGGCGTCTTTCGATATTATTATCCCCGGGTGATGGCTTACGTGGCTTCTATGGTTGAAGAGAAAGTGGCGGAAGATATTGTCCAGGATATCTTTTTATATGTATGGGAGAATCGCGCGAAGCTGTATGTCAGCGATGGTTTCCATTCGTATCTTTTCCAATCCGCTTACACTCGTTGCCTGGATTATTTCAAGAAAAATCTCTCCGTAGAAAAATACCACTCCCACACATATGAGAAATATCTGGAAGATTATCAAAACCTGTTGGAAGGAGACAATCCCGTCATCGAAGAACTTAGCATGAAAGATTTTTACCGGCGTTTGTATGAATTGCTGGAATTGCTGCCCGAACAGCGTCGTGAGGTCTTTGTTCTTGCTTATATAAAAGGCTTGACAGCCAAAGAGGTTTCCGAACAGATTCAGATGCCGCAGCGTACGGTGGAAAGCCATCTTTATTTAGCTCTCAAATTCCTGAAGAAACACATGTCTAAGAATGACTACTACCTACTTTGTTTTTTTCTTCTTTCACGCGGGATATATGCTTGACGCAAATAAAAAAGTTTAGTCTTAGCTCAGTAGTTTTTAGTTGTTGATCGTTTAGCTTATATATAAAGAGAGAAAATGGAGTTTGATTACGCACTTTTAGCAAAATACTTGATTAATGAACTTTCTCAGGAAGAACTGGAAGAGGTCATGAAATGGCGTAATTTGTCTGAAGAGAATGAAACTGTTTTTTCTGAAGTGTTCCGGTTGCGTCTTTCATGGAATGCTGCAAAATATGCAGATAATGAACGGATCGATATCGCTTTGAAAAAGATAAATGCGCGGATTAATCAGACAAAGCGTTTTCATGTTTTTGGTCCGTTGCTAAAGTATGCGGCTGTTCTTTTGTTGCTTGTTTCGCTATCATATTCCGGATGGGAGTATTTTAAACCGGAAACTTATGTGACTATCGCATTAAGAAACAAGGAAGAGGTGAAGAAAATTGCATTGGAAGATGGTTCTACAGTTTGGTTAAGAGGAAATTCTGCTTTAAAAATACCGGAGTCGTTCAGTGCGGCAAACCGAACGGTCTCCTTGCAAGGAGAAGCATTCTTTGACATCGCAAAGAATGCTTCATCACTATTTATAGTTTCTACGGATTATGTAAAGATAGAAGTACATGGGACTTCTTTCAGTGTCAATGTTAACGCCCAAAATAAATCTGTTGAAACGGTTTTAGTAAGAGGCAGTATCGATTTACAAAACCTGAAGGGTAAGAGAATTTTGGAAATGAATCCAGGGGAGAAAGTGACTTATGCCTGGAACGACAATACCTATATTACGGACCGCGTAGATGTGAATGTTTGTGCTGCGTGGCGTTTTAACCAATTGATTTTTGAAAATATAACTCTTCGTGAAATTGCCAATCAATTATCAGCCAAATATAACGTAAGTGTGAACATTGAGTCTTTAAAACTGGCCCAACGCAAATTTCGTTGTGTGATAAATGAAGATGAACATTTGTCGGATGTTCTGGAACAACTATGCTATTTGGCGCCGATTACCTACCGAATAGAAAATTCTGAGATCTATATATTTGAAAAACAAACAAAAAAATGAATGTCTATGGGAAATTAAAATGTAATCGAATGTAAATACTCCTTTAATATAAGGAATATTCCTTTGCAGCGGTTAATAAAAATGCTGTTGGTAAACAAGTTAACTAATTTTTATAGTACTAACAAAAATGAATCACATGATATGAATAAAAAAGTATCTATTGCTACATTATCAATGCTTTTAGTCGCAGCATCGCCGATCATGGCGGTGAATGACGCAAATACTTTGTATGTGAATTTGGAATTGTCTTTAAACAAGACAACAGTAGGCACGGTCATACAAAGTATCAGTCAACAAACAGGTTATGAATTTTCTTATGATGAGTCGATCTTGAGTAAGGAAATATCCAATGTCTCTGTTCGTGTAAAAAATGAACGTATTGAATCGGTTTTAAAGAAAGTTTTTAAAAACACGGGGATTTCTTTCCGGATTGTTGATAATCGGATATTTCTGCAAGATAATGTAGAGACAAAGAACAACCTTTTTGGAAACATCTCTTTAGCGGTTGTCCAACAAGAAAAGAAGACAATCAAAGGTACGGTTATAGATAATACCGGTTTTCCCGTTATCGGGGCGAATGTTGTTATTAAAGGAAGTGCCGGAGTCGGTACGGTGACAAATGTCGATGGCGATTTTACACTGGATGGTGTTGAAGACGGCGCCATATTATTGATTTCTTATATCGGCTATGTAGACCAGGAGGTGGCTGTAACGAAAGGAAATAACGATTACAAAATTACAATTCATGAAGATACGCAGAATCTGGATGAAGTCGTAGTTGTCGGCTATGGTACGCAAACTAAAGTAAATCTGACAGGGGCGGTGAGTACGATTGGCAAAGACGAATTGATCGACCGTCCGGTGACGAATGTCTCTTCCGCTCTTCAGGGATTGACTCCGGGTGTTACGGTAACGTCCGGCACGGGAAGGCCGGGGGATGATGGCTCGACTATCCGTGTTCGTGGGGTTGGTACGCTGAATAATGCTAATCCTTACATTCTGGTGGATGGGATCGAAACCGGGACTTTTGATTCGATTGACCCTAATGATATCGAGTCTATTTCGGTTCTGAAAGATGCGGCTTCGGCTGCCATTTACGGTTCTAAAGCTGCCAATGGTGTAATCTTGGTTAC
The DNA here is from genome assembly GCF_003477465.1 of Parabacteroides sp. AF48-14. NCBI lineage: Bacteria > Pseudomonadati > Bacteroidota > Bacteroidia > Bacteroidales > Tannerellaceae > Parabacteroides > Parabacteroides sp. AF48-14. The sequence continues at coordinate 70,989 of NZ_QUDI01000021.1, read as the reverse complement.
GACCAAGCGGGGGAAAACCGGTAAAGCAACAGTCTCTTATAATGGTAATGTCAGTTTTTCGAATGTGTCGACTTTGATTGACCGTCTGAGTTCTTACGATTATGCCCGTTTATATAACCAGTTGTTGACGCAAGATGGAGCCTCTCCTCGTTTTACAGATGACGATCTTCGTCTATTCAAGGATGGAACGGATCCTTACGCTCACCCGAATACAGTTTGGACAGATTATATTTTCCGGACAGGCTTTATGCATAAACACAATCTCAATGTCAGCGGGGGATCCGATGATGTGAAGTATATGGCATCTGCCGGATTTTTAGGTCAGGAGGGAACAATGAAAAACTCCGATCGTCAGCAGTTTAATCTACGTACGAACCTGGATATTAAGTTGTCCGATAAGTTTACGATGCGGACTAATATGGCTTTTATCCATAATCAATATTCCGAGCCGAATGCTTCCTATGGAGGTGGTTCGAACCAACTTATATGGCAGGCTAATCGTATCGCTCCTTGGGTTCCCTATAAAAAAGAAGACGGTTCTTACGGTTCGATATCGGATGGTAATCCGGCAGCTTGGATAGACATCAACAGCCGGAAGAATCATTTGCAGCAGAATTTCTCCGGATTGTTAGCGTTTGATTATCATATAATGGATGGGTTGACATTCACGCTGCAGGGCGCTTATGTGACGAATATAAAAGAAACAAAGGATTACCGTAAAGAATGCTGGTATGACGACGTTAATTACCACGGGCCGGACCAGTTGACGGAAACGATTTCGAGATGGAGCCGTTATACATTGGATGCGTTGTTGAATTATGACAAGACTTTTAATCAGGACCATCATATCAAAGCGCTGGCCGGTTATAAGATTGAGAAGTATGATTATCGGGAACTGGTTGCTTTCCGGAAAAGTTTTCCGAACAGCGAAGTAACTGATTTGAACGGTGGCGATTCATCCACACAGACAAACAGTGGCTATTCCCGTGAACTGGCATTGTTGTCCTATTTCGGACGTATCAATTACGACTACAAAGGCAAATATTTACTGGAAGCTAATTTCCGTGCCGATGCTTCTTCCCGTTTTGCAAAAGGGTATCGTTGGGGATATTTCCCCTCTTTCTCCGCCGGATGGCGTATTTCGGAAGAAGATTTTATGGAAAACACAAGAGGTTGGTTACAGTCTCTGAAGTTCAGGGGATCTTGGGGGTTGCTTGGAAACCAGGATGCGGTGAAGGACGAGTATTATCCTTATTTGCCGACTTTGTATATCGGTAAAAACTTCCCGTTTGCGGGAACGGTTCATCAAGGTATCACAGTTGTGAGCCATAAGGTTACAACTATTTCGTGGGAAAACTCGACGAACTGGGGCTTTGGGTTTGATGCTAATTTCTTGAATGAGTTTATGCTGAGTGCCGAATATTATAACCGCAAGACATCCGATATTATTATGGATATACCAGTTTCCGATACATTTGGTATATCAGGAACCTATCAGGACAACAAGGGTTCATTGCGTAACAGCGGTGTGGAAGCGAGTCTTGCCTGGAATCATTCCTTTAATAAAGATTGGCGAATGGGAGTAAATGCAAACTTCTCCTATAACAAGAATAAACTGATTGATTTGGCAGGTGTCAATGAGATCATCGATGATTACAGCATCAACCGTGTGGGCGAGGCTTACCAATCGTTCTATGTTTATGAGGTCGATGGTTTGTTCAAGAGTGACGAAGAAGCTGCCGCTTATGAAAAGCAATACGGTAATCCTTGGTCTGCTCCTTTCAAGGGAGGTGATTTCCGTATTAAAGATGTGGACGGGGATGGGAAACTGACGTCGAAAGACCGCGTGGTGAAAGGTTCGCAACAGCCGAAAACGACTTATGGCGTCACACTGAGTGGAGGATGGAAAAATTTTGATCTTTCTGTCTTTTTCCAGGGTGTGACAGGTACAAGCCGTTATTTCGCACGTGATGTGGTCGGTTCGTTCATTGGTGATACATCTCACCCCAGTAGCAACTGGCTGGATGCCTGGACTCCCGAGAATCCGAATGCTGAATGGCCGCGTCTTTTCCTCGAAGAAAGCTCAGTCAGTGCCCCTAACAAATGTCGTTCTTCTTTCTGGTGTATGAATACCAACTATCTGCGTATTAAGAATATCAATTTCGGATATACACTACCGAAGTCGATTACGAATAAATTGGGTATAGCCAATGTGAAGGTTTACTACACCGGCGAGAATCTCTTCACGTTTGACAGTCTGCCCTTTAACGCAGATCCGGAGTCTGCTTCCGGAAACTTGGATATTTATCCGATCAATAAAAGCCATTCTTTCGGTATTAACGTAACATTTTAAATGATTGAAATATGAAACTGAAACAAATATTAAGTCTTGTTCTTTGTCTTACCGGAGCAGGAGCCCTTACTTCGTGTGATGATTTCTTTGATCTGAATCCGAAAGATCAGTTGACAACAAACACATTTTGGAATACTTCCAATGATGTCGATGCGGCTGTAACTGCAGCATACAATTGGTGGGTTAATAATTATGTCGGATCGAAGTTTATTTTTTATGAAGACAGCTATTCGGATATCGGCTTCAATTATACGAATGCCTCTAATATGAGGAATATGGGGAGAGGCAGCGTTTCTCCTACGTCAGCTCCGAATTATTGGAGACAGTATGAGACGATACGCCGTTGTAATTTTGTCATCGAAAATATAGATTTGGTGCCGGCTTCGGCAATGACGGAAACGCAAAAGAATGATTTCCTGGCACAAGTACGTGCAATTCGAGGTTATAGCCATGCTTATCTGGCAACTTGGTATGGGGATGCTGTTATTATGGATTTTGTTCCCGCGACGGCAGATGATGCCAAACTGCCGCGTGAGCCGGAAGCGAAAGTGAAAGAACATGCTATGAATGATCTGGTGTGGAGTGCCGAACATATCGCGGAGAAACCGGCAGAGAAAGGACGTATTGCCAAAGGTACGGTTCTTTCGATGATTGCCCGTTTCAATTTGCTGTGGGGCAATTATTCGGAGGCATTGGATGCGGCTAATCAAGTGATTGCGCTGAACCAATATGAACTGGATCCTGATTTCCTGAATATGTTTTCCATGGCCGGGCAAAACTCTAAGGAAATTATTTGTACGTATGAGCATGTCCAAACTACTTATGCCTATAGTGATGTAATCCGTTTCTATAATAATTCGGATGGTGGTTGGGCCTCATTTGTCCCGACTCAAAACATGGTCGATATGTTTGAAATGGCGGACGGCAAGATGATTGACGAAGCAGGCTCCGGCTATGATCCTGTCCATCCGTTTTATAATCGTGATCCTCGATTGAAAAATACGGTTATCTATTCCGGATTGGATTGGGTGGGACGTAATAATGTGCCGCGCATATTCAATACTCTTGATAAGACTTTGCCGAACGGTTCTTCGAATAAAGATTATTATACTGCGGCTGACAATGCCTCCCATACCGGTATGTTGTGGGCTAAATATTTGTATCCAAACCAGGGGCAATATTCCACTTCCATGAATGACGATGCCTTGTGCCCGATTATCTTCCGGTATGCGGAAATACTGTTGACAAAAGCCGAATGTTTGGTCGAGTTGAATCAGGATTTGCAAGAAGCAATGAATATTATTGACCGGTTGCGTGTACGCGGAGGGCATATTGCTGTCGATCGTTCCAAATACAACACGCAAGCAAAAGTGCGGGAACTGGTAAGAAGGGAACGTACAATAGAGCTGGCAGGCGAAGGGTTCCGCTATGAAGATATTGTTCGCTGGGACGAATATGACAAAAGCGGGGCCAAGACCGGAAGAAAAGTGGCGGAAGCTGTTATGCCGGGTGACTTGTATCGTTTGTGCGGTACTGTCAACTATGACGAACCGGATCCGGATCGTCGTGCCGTGATCGATGTGAACGCTACTCCTGAAGACCGTTTGATTGAAGTCCGTTATTTCGACAAGAAGCAATTTCATTTGCCGATATTACAAGCCGAGATGGATGCGAACCCTCAATTAGTTCAGAATGATGGCTATTAATAGATCAATCAATTTTATTTACAATGAAGTACATTAGAAATTTAGTATATGCACTTTTACTCACAGTTGCCACTCAGGTGGCAACTGCGCAGATAAAAATCCTTTACGGACCTTATTTGCAGAATGTAAAAGAGAATGAAGCAACCATTGTCTGGGAGGCAGATAAGCCTTCTGTCGGTTGGGTAGAGTTGGCTCCTGATGATGGGACTCATTATTACGGTGAGGAAAGACCCAAATATTTCGATACGACTAACGGGGTAAAGAACACCTCTTTACTTCATACTGTAAAAGTCAAAGGATTGGCTCCCGGTACGACATACCGGTATCGCATCTATGTACAGGAAGTATTGTCGCACGAAGGTATTTCTGTTATATACGGACGCGTAGCTGCTTCAGATGTCTACAAAAAGAAAGCATTGACATTTACGACTTGTGATTCGCAGAAGAAAGAGACAAGTTTTGCGATGATCAACGATATTCATGGGCGTGAAGGTATTATTACAAAACTACTGAATGCTGCCGGCTACAAAGATAAGGACTTGATTATTTTCAATGGTGATATGGTTTCCGTATTTCAGGATCGGGAAACAATCTTCAACGGGTTTATGAAGGAAAGTATCGACTTGTTTGCATCTGAAAAACCGATGTATTATGCACGTGGAAACCATGAAACTCGCGGCGAATTTGCTACGTCTTTCCAGAAATATTTTTCACCGGAAGAACCTTTCCTGTATTATATTTTCAGACAGGGGCCTGTTTGTTTTATCATGTTGGATACAGGAGAAGATAAGCCGGATTCCGATATCGAGTATAGTGGTATTACCGACTATGACGGCTATCGGACGGACCAGATGGAATGGATGAAGGGACTTTATAAAAATGAGGATTTCAAACAAGCTAAATTTAAAGTGGTGATTGCGCATATGCCTCCTTCTGCTGATCTCAATATCTGGCATGGTCAGAAAGATGTGTTGAAGAAATTTGTCCCTATTCTGAATGATCTCGGAGTTGACTTGATGTTATGCGGACATCTCCATAGAAATAAATATGAAGAGCCGAGTACTGGGATCAAATTCCCAGTGTTGGTAAATTCCAATAACAGTGTGGTTTCGGTGTCTACTGATGGCAATCAGATGAATCTGGTCGTACTTGATTTGGATGGTAAAGTCGTTACCAAAAAATCATATATGGCTAAATAATATCGAATGGTTTATTTTTTTATTCTCGATTTTCAAAGGGGGCTTATTGTATAAAACGCTTTTTTTAGGCATGGAAGACATCCGAGGGTAAACAAATGTTAATCCACTTTTCTGACGTCAAAAAGGGGGGTTTCCGCCTTTTTTGAGCGTTTCCGGCCATTACGACCGTCCTCTTTTCCATTATGACCGTGCTAATGCGTAGTGCACTCGGCAGCTCGCGAAGATTAGGACGGTCGTAATGGCAATTAGAACGGTCGTAATTGGAAAGAGGACCGTTTTCATGGCAAAAAAGCCCCTAAATTTCCTTGGGATATTTGGAACGCCGTCCGTTTTATTTTCAAATATTCGATTCTCCAGGAGTTAAGGTTTATCACTTTGCCGGCGTTTCCGGCTTTCGGCAATCAAATTGCATACTTTTCGGGACGGTCTCGGCTCCTCATTTCGTCTGTTGTCAGAAAAGAAGGCTTAAACCGTGAAAAGAGTCAATCCAAAATGAATCAACTTTTCGGTCGAAATAGAAAAATAGTCGAAAAGGGGGTTATTGTATTATTTGAACATATATCCTCTGGTGTGGTGGATTGGTATTGGACACTTTAAAATCAAGCAGAACAAACTAAAAAAACTATGATATTAGCTCCGTATTTTTTTCAATCTATTCGTTTTGCTTATATAGATAGCTTTTAATTTAATATGAAAGATTGGAAAAACATAAGAATTTGGAGGATTTCGGCAATATCATTGTTGCTTTGCCTGGTGGTGTTTATATGTTATATGCCGATATTCTCGAATGGTTTCTTAGACTCGTGGGATGACCAGTGGATGGTGATGAATGTCTATACAGGAAGCGGTTGGACTTGGGAGAATTTGTTGGCGATATTTACACAATCTCATAAAGGGCAGTATAGTCCGTTAGTTGAATTGAATTATCTGTTTTTATATGGTTTATTCGGCTATAATCCGTTTTGGTTTCATTTAATGAGTGTTGTTTGGCATTGCGGATGTGTTGTGTTGTGTTTTTTTCTTGTCCGTCGTTTATTGGAACTTTCTGGAGATATAAATCGTTCCATATCATTCCATGTCGCTTGCCTGGTTTCGTTTTTGTTTGCGATCCATCCTGTTAATGTAGAATCGGTTGCATGGATCAGTGCCGTAAAAGTTCCGATGTACACATTTTTTTTATTTGCTCGCATTGTTTTTTTATTTGCATTATACGGTAACACAAAAAATAAGTTTTTATGTTATAAGCTTGTTCTGTTTTGTTTGTTCGGGATTAAGCAAGGAGCAGGCGTTTGTCTTTCCACTATCATTGTTGTTGGTCGATTGGTTCATTTTGCGTGATTGGAAGACAATGGACATTTGGCTTGAAAAACTTCCATACCTTATCGTGTCGATAGGTTTTGCTTTTCTGACGTTTGATTTGCAGGGAAATAGGAGCGATGCTGTATCCTATACGACTGTCCAACGTTTTTTATTTGGCTGTTATTCTTTGTTTGAGTATATAACGAAGTCGCTAATACCTGTCAATTTGAATTATTTGTATCCGTTCCCGATACCCGAAGGTTGTGTGAACATTCCGGTACGTTTTTATGTATATCCGGTATTAGTGGCAGGATTGGTTGTTACGTTGTTATATTACCGTAAGAATCGTATTTTATTGTTCGGTAGTTTGTTCTTTATCCTTCATTTATTATTATCGCTTCATATTGTAGCGATGCCTCGTCTTGGAATTGTTGCAGACCGATATCTTTATTTGTCTCTGATCGGTTTGTTGTTGACAGTTAGTTATGCCTTTGTCGTATTCGTAAAAAAGCAGAGGAGAAGGTTTGCAAAGATTTTGTGTGTACTGTCGTTGCTTTTGTATAGTACTTATTTAGGACTCTATACATATCAATATAGTATGAGGTGGGAGAATACTGATACCGTAAAAGAGTATTTGCGAAGTTCTATAAAGGAGAACTAAATGAGAATGATATAAAAAGTCGTGATAGTCACGATTGAAAATGTTTAAAATTAAAATCTAATTAAGATGAAAAAGATCGTAAACAAGATCGTTTTAGTATCGGGAGCTGTCGCGTTGCTCCTTGGTATGGGACTAAATCTCCAGTATGCGCTGGATGATTATGGGCTATACAGTAATGATATTGTAATTTCTGTTTATGCCCAACGAACGGGTGATTTTAATGACTCGGATAGCCATACTTTTCAAATAGCGGAAGCAACAAGGACAGAAGCTAGTGGGGGATGGACTTTTGATGCAGGGTTACAACTCTGGTTTTTGAATGGAAAGGTTCAAAAAACAGGTCCATCCAGTTCTTATACTGTAAAGTATAAATGTTGTCGTCCTAAAGGGGATGTGATAGATTGTCCTTATGAAGGTTGTTGAACTTGAAGTATAACCGTTTTATGTGTCAGTTGCTTTTTTGAAAAGAAAAGTAGCTGGCATATATTGATAATTTAATGTGAAATGAAATTAAATATATCGCTTTTTATTATATTTTTAATATTCTCTTGTAATGGTAAAAATGGAAAAATAGATTCTATTGATAAGATAATGAATGTAGATATTCAAAATGTTCATGGCTTAAATATGAATGAAATCTATGATTCTGTTAGTTATATCCCATTAGAACTTACAGATAATTCATTGCTAAGCAGTGTGGATAAATTGTATAAATCGGATTCGTGCTATATCATATTTGATTCAAAGCAAATGAATATATTTGTTTTTAATTTGGATGGTAGTTTTCGTTGTGTTATAGGGGAAAAAGGAGCTGGTAAGGATGAGTATATTTATTGGAATGATATTTATTATTCACAAGATGAACGACGTGTTTATGCACATGAGAGATTTCAAAATCGTATATATGTCTATGATACATATGGAAACTTGGTGTTGAAAACAAAAGAATCAAGATATCAATTTAATTCGTTTGTTAAGACATCATTAGGATTTTTTGTGTATAGCTGTTTTAAAAAGCCATATAATATGAATGGCTATAATTTGATTTTATTAGATGAAGAACTTCAAGAATCAAAAAAAGGGTATTTTCCTCAGAAAGAATTTGTTAATGCAATTGTATATCCTGCTTTTTTTACATTTGGAAGCTATGATTATTTTTATTACCCATCTAGTAATATTGTATATAAGTTAGGTGAAGAGATAGAACCATATTGTAAATTTGATTTTGGAAATCGAACTATGCCTTATGAAGAGATTGTCCGTTTGAATTCTGTAGAAACATACAAAAAAATAGTTTCTGGACATGAATATATTGGTGATATCAGATCTTGTTTGTCAAATGAAAACTGGATTTCTTTTCAATTCTCAGAAACTGATTTTGATAAGCCTGTTAAAACTTATTACTGTATGTGTAATCTCAAAGATGAAAAGGTTTATGTAGATACAACTCCTTTTATCAATTTTGGTATATACCCTTTTCATCGGAGTTTGAAATTTTTGAATGACGAAGTTGGTATATATTTACTTTTTCCATATATATTGGAAAAAGAGAGTTTAGAAATATTGTCAAAGCAGGTAAATGTACGATTGACAGAAGATAGTAATCCAATATTGGTTGTTTGTCATTTGAAGAAATTATAAGTATGAAATATAAATTTTTGTTGGTTGTTTGTCATTTGAAGAAATTATAAGTATGAAATATAAATTTTTGTTATTATCAGTATTTTCTCTGTTTATATTGTTTTGCTTGGTTACAATAAAAATAAAAGAGAATGCAAATGCGTCTGTAGAACGTATAAAAAATGATTCTTTCTTGTTAAATTGCCTATATGAAAATCTGAATAAGCAGTTTAAGAGTAATAATAGTTTTATAAAAAATGAGACGAGTTTAGTAGATATATCAGGGAATACAATATATCTACGAGATATAGTAGGCAAGATGAAATTTGTTATTCGGTTTAGAGGAACTCAATGTCGGAGTTGTGTAAATGTATTTAATCAGTATACTGAAAGGTTGAAAAAAATAATTTCAGATTTAGGAGCAGATTTAGTCATAATATTGTTAGATTCTGAAAATATTACAGATTTGCAGATTGTAACTGAAAAAATGAATTGCGAAGTTTATGGTATTCCGGTAGGAAATCTTTCTCTTGAACTGGAAAATAAAAATCACATTATTCCATTTTATCTATTTACACTTTCAAATTTCTTGATGATTCAAGATTGTTTTATTCCGGTGGATAATCTAGATGACCTTTTAGATGTTTACATAGAATCAATAGAACGCAAATATCTTATTTTGGATGATAAAAGCTTTTAAAATAGCCTTGATAATGATACTTTTTTGTGTCTGTATTCGCATTTTCATCGGTGAACCCTGCTATATCCCGTCTGAAAGTATGGAACCGACTTTGTATATTGGTGATTGGGTTTGGGTGGACAAGGTATCTTATGGGGCTTTATTTCCAAGCCGTTTTTCCGATATACCTTTATTTAACGTGTTTACTTGGATAAAGCCTTTGCGAATTGCAGATGAAAAGAATAATTGGAAGAACAGGCGTTTTATTGGTTTCCAAAAGCCGGAAATAAGGGATGTCATTGTTTTTCGAAATCCTCAAAATCGGAATATGTTATTAGTGAAACGTGTTTTGAGTAAATCTGTCCATAATGGAATGACATTTTATTATGTGATGGGTGATAATCGGAATAATTCGTTGGATAGTCGTTTTTTTGGAGAGATTCCGGACACTTTTGTAATCGGTCGTGTGAATCGAATCTTATTTTCCTTAAAAAATAAGCGCAGAACATTTAAGACTATTGAGTGATGAATACAGAAATTGATCTTATATTACCTTGCTATAATCCGGATTCCGATTGGGAGCAGTTAGTTGTATCTAAATATAAAGAATTGCAATCCAAATGGAATGAATTGGAATTTCATCTGTACGTGGTAAATGACGGTTCCATTAAAGGTTTTGATCATAATGCTATTGACTATATCATACAAACTATACCGGATGTCCATATCCTTGCATATCCGGTAAATCAGGGAAAAGGCTTTGCTTTACGAAAGGCGGTCGCTATGTCTTCTTCTGATTACATTCTTTATACGGACTATGATTTTCCTTATACAATTGAATCTATGTCTAAAGTTTTAGCCTCTTTATTGATAGGTGTAGATGTGGTTATTGCGACGCGTAATAAAAAATATTATTCTTGTTTGCCGTTTTCACGCCGATGGGTTTCACTATTTGTTCGTTGGTGTAATCGCCATTTGTTGCAAATGAAATTTCCGGATACCCAGGCCGGATTGAAAGGGTTTAATCAAAAAGGACGTACTGTCTTTCTTTCCACTCGGATTAAAACCTATCTTTTTGATTGGGAATTTGTTTATAAGGCCGGTAAAGATCCTTCTGTAATCGTCAAAGATGTTTGTGTAGAATTAAGAAAAAATGTCCGGTTTTCACGGTTTGATATGGTTGCTTATTTGAAAGAACTGCGATGTTGTAAAAGAGTTTTGTTTTAGTTTTGTTCTTATTCTTACTTTTGCTCCGTATTTTCCCAAAGTTGTTCGTTTAGCTTATAATATGTTGTTACAATAAAAATAGAATGGAATGAAAAAGCTTGTATTAATATCGGGTTTGACGATGTTACTTTTGGGCATGGGATTAAATCTTCAGTATGCATTGGACGATTATGGTTGGGCTGATAATTTGGTTATACAGATATTGGCTACGACTGGTGACATCAATACTTCGTGGCCGGATCCAAATAAACCGGTGGAACCGGGAACTATTGCGGTGACAAAAAGTTGTATGTATATTTATCCCGATGGTTCCTTCACGGGAAGCGTACAACGTGTATGTGAAAAGCAATATGTTTGTCCGACATGTAATTGTACTCCTGTACCGTGTGGTGGTGAATTTTAGTAAATGGAAGATTATGGTTCGATATTTTTTTAGTTTGCTGATAATTTTTAGTTTGTTTGCTTGTCATCCAAAACAACAGGTTGCAATTTCGGATGATATGTCTGTTGTTGATACTGTGAGCCCTCGGGTTATTCCCATTTCTATTTCGGATACTACTTACCGGCATGTTGATCAAACATTCGAGCAAGTCTCTTATGTGATTTTGTCAGATGATGTTTTGATAGGAGAAATAGTCCGTACCCTTGTTGTTGATGACCGTATTTTTATATTGGACAACCAAAATAAAATTTTCTGTTATAATATGGAGGGTGGAGTCGAATATGTGATAGACGACTATGGTTCGGGACCGGGTGAATATGGGCGTATATTGGATTTTGCGCTAAATCCTCCATTGAAGGTTTTATGGATGTACGATTCTTCAAGAAGGCAGTTGTTGTGTTATGATATGTTTACTGGTAAACGTTGTCAATCCATCTCTGCGGCATATATGGCACCTGAACGTATGGCAATTTGGAACGGATCCTTTTTCTTTTTTATGGGGAACCATTATAACTATCCGGATAATTCGAATATGCATTATTCTTTATTTTATTCCATATCCGGTGCCAAAATAGACAAGTCTTTTTTCCCTCATGACCAAATGTCTGAGTTCCTGTTTTCTTATGGTTGGGAACATCCGTTCTATTATAATGATGATAAGCTTTATTTTATAAATAATTATGGGACTGTTGTCTATCAGTTGACGTCGGAATCCATTCGGCCATTGTACAAAGTAGAGTTGCCTGATTCTTTACCATCGGATATATTGATGGAAGTGACGCCATCGTTGAAATTGATGCAAACCCGCTACTCTTGGCTGTTGAGTAATTCCTATGAAACGGATGGTATTTTAAACTTATGGTTTCAAAAACAAGGTTATTATTATGCTGTATACTATGATTTATCGAATGATAAAATCATATATGCCGGCAAACAGGTTAATAACATTCCGGTTAAGGATTTATTATTTATTTCACAAATCAATGGAGTGTATAAGAATACATTCTTTTCGGTGGTCCCTTCTTTTATAATCAAATACAAAATTGATGAAAACCCGGATATTTTTCCGGAGGATTTAAAGAGTTTGACGGAAGAAAGTAATCCGGTTATCGCTTTTTATAAAGTAAAAAGGTGAAAAAATACTTTTTTTGCTCCGTATTTTTCCCGAGTTGTTCGTTTTGCTATAGATGAAAGGAAATAAGATGGATTTTGATTATAGACTTTTAGTAAAATATTTGGTCGGCACACTTTCTCCGGAAGAAATGGAGGCGGTGAAGGAGTGGCGCGCACGGTCGATTGAGAATGAAGATATTTATTCCAAATTGATAAACCTTCGTGTTTCATGGAAGTTTATGCGATATAATACACCAGGGCATATTGAAAGCGCTTTGAATGAAGTGAATGGCAAGATAAATCGTAGAAGGCGGTTTGACATTGTCCGCTCTGTAATGAAATATGCGGCTGTGATCTTGTTGCTTGTTTCTTTTTCTTATGTGGGATGGGAATATCTGAAACCTGAAAATTATGTGACGATTACGGTTAAGCAAGGGGAAGATGTGAAAAAAATTATGCTTGCAGATGGGTCGACTGTCTGGTTGAAGGAATGGGCTTCCTTGAAGATGCCCGAAACTTTTGCCAAAAACAATCGTCAACTCTCCTTGCAAGGAGAAGCATTCTTTGACGTTGCAAAGAATGCGCAATTTCCACTATATGTTTCAACGAATTATGTAAATATCAAAGTTCTCGGAACGGCTTTCAATGTAAAAACAGACGAGAAGCATAAAAATGTAGAAACCGTTTTAGCAAGGGGTAAAGTAGCTCTGCTCGATAAGCAGGGAAATGCCGTTTTAGACATGTCGCCGGGAGAAAAGGTGACATATAATAGCTATAAGAACGAATATTCCACAGAGATTGTGGATGTAAATATAAGTACAGCGTGGCGGCTGAACCAGTTTGTCTTTGAAAATGTCACGCTTAGGGAAATCGTCAATCAACTCTCCGTAAAATTTAATGTGAACATAAATCTGGAATCATCGAAGCTTGCCCAGCGTAAGTTCCGGTGTGTGATCAATGAGGATGAGAGCTTGCCTGACATTCTGAACCTCTTGAAGTATTTGGCCCCGATCCGGTATAGGATAGAGGGGAAAGAAATATTTATATATGAATAATAAAAATGGAATGCCTATGAAGAAATAACAGACAGGAAAAAGAAAACACACACAACAAAAGAAAACTGTAACTTAAAAAAACTTAGTACTAACATTATTGAATCACATGTATGATTAAAAAAGCATCAATTGCGACATTAGCAATGTTTTTGACAGCTGCATCGCCCGCAATGGCGGAAGGGGATGCACATTCTTTGTATGTGAATCTGGAACTGGCGTTGAATAGTACAACTGTCGGTGCAGTGATACAAAGTATTAGTGAACAAACCGGATACGAATTTTCTTACGACGAAGCCTTGTTGAATAAGAAAATATCCAGAGTTTCCGTTAGCCTTAAAAATGAACGTATTGAAAAAGTTCTGAAAGAGGTCTTTAAGAATACCGGTATCTCTTACAAGATTGTTCATAACCGCGTATTTCTGAAAGATAATAGTGTAAAACAATATGTCCAACCCGAGCCGGTTGTGGCTATGGCCCAGCAACAGAAAAAAGCGATATCCGGTGTCGTTATCGACGATACGGGATTGCCGGTTATCGGGGCGAATATTATCCTTAAAGGCGGTGCCGGTGTCGGAACGGTGACGGATGCCGACGGTAAATTTACATTGGATGGAATTCCTGACGGAGCGACTTTACTTGTTTCTTATATCGGATATTTGGATCAAACGATACAGGTGACAAGTGATAAAAGCTCGTTTCAGATTACCTTGCATGAAGATACCCAGAAACTGGACGAAGTTGTCGTTGTCGGATACGGTGTGCAAAAGAAGGTCAATATGACAGGTTCTATTTCGAATGTAAAAGCAGAAGAACTTTCGGTTATTCCGAATACAAACTTGTCGAACTCTTTGGCCGGACGTGCTCCCGGTGCAACTATTACAGGTAATTCCGGTTTGATGGGAGCTTCTTCCGAAATCCGTATGCGTGGTGGTTTTGGCGATCCGTTGTTCGTTATAGACGGTGTTATCCGCGATAAAGAAGCGTTTGATAATCTGGAACCGTACGAAATCGACCAGATGAGTTTCCTGAAAGATGCCGCATCGGCCTCTATCTATGGATCAGCTGCCGGTAATGGTGTCGTGTTGGTGACGACCAAAGGGGGTGTCAAGAACCAAAAACCTGTGTTTAACTACCAGGGTTCCTATGCTTTCAGCAAGTCTACCCAGGAATTGTTCGCAGACAGATGGACGGCTATCGATGATTTGGATTATCAAAATGCGGTTGCACGTTTCCAAGGGACGAAAGAACCTAACGGTGAAGCCGAATATGCTTATTTCCGCGATAACAATATTAACTATAATGTAAACGATTACATTTGGCAGAATCCTTGGAATACAAAACATTCTCTGAGTGTGACAGGCGGTAGTGAAAAGGTTCAATATTATGTAATGGGATCTTTCCTGGCGGAAGAGGGTTCTTATGTCTCTTTGGAAAATAAAAAATTTTCTTTGCGTTCGAACCTGACGATGGAATTGAGCAAATATATCAAGATGAATGTAAACCTGGATGCAAACCAATCGAATGACAAACGTTTCTATTGGCCGTTCTCGGACGATGATGACCAGGCTGTTTACGACTTGTATCGTTGTACGTTCAATGCGATGAAGACAACGCCTTTTTATTCTAACCTGGATGGAACTCCATCTGCCACTATTACGGATTACCCGATCTATCAGGACTATGGTTCATGGCAGGGATGGAACCCGGTTGACCAAGTTGTGGGTGACCGTTATTTGAAGACTCGCCGTCGTAATATGAATGGTATTGTTTCATTTGATTTCAATCTTGACTTTATCACGAAAGGTTTGAGTACGAAGATTATGGGAAGTTATATTGGCCATGACTATTCCCGTAAGAGATTCATGACTTTTCAAAAAAATTACAAATTCCAACAGGCTGATCCGGAAGGAAACCGTTTTTTGCCGGCTCCGTTGAATTTGAATGAATATAATACATTCAACTTTTCCCAGAATTATGAAAACCTGGATTATCGTGCCAAGCAGTTATGGACAGAGCAGTTCAACTGGTTCGTAAACTATGCAAATACGTTCGGCAAACATGACGTCGGCGGTATGATCGTTTTTGAACAGGCTGCCAACGGTGGTGAATGGGTACAGGCTAAGGGCGAACAACCGCTTGCCAATATCGATCAGATGTTTAATTATTCAAAAGATGCGGAACGCCGTTGGGGAGATGCGGAAGAATATACCGGTGGACGTCTTTCCTGGATAGGCCGTTTCAATTATACGTTCGATCAGAAGTATATTGCCGAGTTCTCCTTCCGTTATGATGGCAATACCTTGTTCCCGGACGGACACCGTTGGGGATTCTTCCCGTCTGTATCTGCTGCATGGCGTATCAGTCAGGAGCCGTTTATGGAAAAGACATCAGATTGGTTGAGCAATTTGAAATTGCGTGCATCTTATGGAACGACCGGTAATGACTTGGATTTGAGTAAGGACCCGATCGATAAGATTACAGCATTTTCTTATTTGCAGAAATATAATACAGGTGGCACATATATATTCGGCAGTAATTTAGCCAATACAATTACAGCCGGTGCGACTCCTAATCCGACATTGACTTGGGCCACTTCCACGACTTATAATGGTGGTTTGGACTTTGGTTTCTTTAATAATCGTTTGTCCGGTACGTTCGATGCTTTCTATCGTAAGGAGGTCGATATTTTGGGCCCACGTACAGTGACGCTCCCGAATACGTATGGCCAAAGCTTGGCTCCGGAAAACTATGCTGAACGTTCATGGAGAGGTGGTGAACTGTCTTTAACCTGGATGGATAAGGCTGCTAACGGGGCAATAGATTATTCTGCCTATGTGAATTTGGGGTTTGCCCGTGATAAATGGGACGTATTGGATGTTTCTGCCACTTATCAGGAAGGTGGAAATCTTCATGCCCTATCACCTGTAGGGAAAGCCGATGGTATCTTGATCGGTTTGATTGCCGATCACTTGCTGACAGACCAGGCTGAAGTCGACGCTTTGAAAGCGAAAGGTTTCAAACAATATGGCCGTGATCCGTATTTGGGCGGTATCTTGTATAAAGATACACGCGGTGACGGATATACGGAAGGACCTGATGGCCGTATCGATGGCAATGACGCATATAACTTGTTGAGTGAAAACGGAACGCCACGTATTAACTACGGTTTTGGTGGTAATATTAAGTGGAAAGGTATTACTCTGGATGTCCACTTCCAAGGTGTCGGCAAGTATGATCGTTTTGTCGGTGGTGTCGATGGTGGTTTCTACCAGCATGGTGGTGCTGTCCGTCCTTATTTCCCGATTTGGACAAGCGACAAAGTATATGATCCGGAGCGTAACCCGAATGGTGTTTATCCGCGTATCGTAGGTTCTGGTTGGTATGAGTCCGGAGCCGGAAACACCAGTTACTGGATGCGTAACGGCGCTTATCTTCGTTTGAAGAACTTGAACATCGGCTATGATTTGCCAATGGGCATTCTTCGTCCGTTAGGTATTTCGCGTGCTCAGGTGTTTGCCAATGCGACCAATTTGTTCTGTATTTCAGCAGTAACAGAGTTCTTGGATCCTGAACAGAAATATTATGATTCATATCCATTGATGAAAACTTTTTCCTTTGGCCTTAATTTCTCGTTCTAATTTTAAATCAGAAAGAATATGAAAATGAAAAAAATTAAATATGCAATAATAAGTGCCGTTCTCGTTTTAGGCGGAATGACAACCGGTTGTGATACGCTGGATATCGATAACTTGAATAGTTATGATGAATCTATGGTCTGGGACGATGCCAGCTTGGCAACCGCTTATGTGAATAATCTGTATTCGGAGTGTTTTGGCAACTGGAATGCCGGAGCAGATAATAATTCGGAACAAGTGACCGGTATGCCCTGGTATTTAGGCACTATTACGGAAACAGGCGGTGCCTATAAAAAATGGGATTACACGACGATCCGTCATATCAATGAAGCCATCAAGCGCTTGGAAGAGGGATTATTGGATAGCAAAACGGCTAATGGGTTGTTAGGCCAGGCTTATTTTATGCGTGCTTATACCTATTATTGGATGGTTATACATCATGGTGGTGTCCCTTATATTAAAATTCCTCAGGATAAAGATAAGGATGATCTGTATGTGAAACGTAATTCCACACCGGAATGTTTCCAGTTCATGGTGGAAGATTTGGATCATGCCATATCATTACTGCCTGAAAAGATTGCAAGCAGTTCTGCAGATTATGGTCGTATCGACCAATGTTTTGCGAAAGCCTGGAAAGCAAAGACTTTGCTGTTGAAGGCATCTCCTCAGTTCAATCCGAGTAACTCCTATGGTAATCCTTATTGGGAAGAGGCTTATACGGCAGCAAAAGAGGCTTATGATTTTTGCGTGGCTAAAGGTATTTCGTTAACTCCTGAATACGCAAATATTTGGATACAGGAGCAGGGACCGGAAGTGGTGTTCCCCGTAGTAAATTCTAATCCGAACAAAATTTCATCTTGGGAATATACGACTCGTCCGGCATCGGTCAGTCGTGATAAGTCTTATAGTAATCCGACTTGGGAATTTGTGAAAAGTTTCCCGATGATGGATGGCAAGCGCTATGATGATCCGACAAGTAAATATTATGTGGGTGATGAACAGGCTTTGCTGAAATCTTTCTGGATGAATAGGGATCCCCGTTTTAATAATGTGTGCTTATATAATGGTCGTGAATATCCGGTGGCAGGGAAACCTTCTGATTACCGGCAATATAACGCACTGGGTGTGAGTAGCCCGGATGACCAGTATGGCGTGAATCCTGCTGCGCATACCAATGCTGTGAATAACGATATTTTTTCAGGTTTCTATATTTACAAAGCTGCGGATTTGACATTGACTCAAGATAAGGTAATGACATATGATATCGATTACATCTTGATGCGCTTTGCAGAAGTAATGTTTATTTATGCTGAGGCAGCCAATGAAACCGGACATTCGGATGTGGCAGTCGAAATGTTGAAACAAATTCGTAAACGTGCCGGAATTGAAGCAGGAAGCGATGGCCTTTATGGTCTGAATGTCGGCAACCGCGAAGAAATCCGCCAGGCTATTCTGGATGAACGTAATATCGAGTTGTGTTTTGAAGGTCATCGTTTTTGGGATTTGCGCCGTACGCGTAACATGATGAAGCTGGCCGGTTGGATTAAACACGGTCTTGAGGCGATTGCTATCAATCCGGATGGAACTGATATGAGTTTGAATACGGCAAGAACAAAGATAAACAACAACGAATTGACCACAGGTGATTTTCGCTATGTGATTCATCAGGTTCCTTATACGGAAGCTGCAGAAAGGGAATTTGTGATTGAAGAATCTTTCTATTTCTTCCCGATTCAAAAGAGTAATATCGATCAGAATCCGAATCTCGAACAAAATAATAATTGGGGCGGAACTTTCAATCCGACAATGGAATAAATTATTACTTTTGTTTTTCATACTCAAAGGAGGGAGACCAAAAGACTTACAACCCTTTGGTTGTCCCTCTTTTTCATTTTATTTATAAACTTAATCTGTATCAGGCGATGAAAACTAAACTTTCTTTATTGATTTTTGCTTTGTTATTTGTGTTCTCCGGAACAAAGGCTCAGAATAATATCACGATCGGTGTTATTCAGTATGATTTGAGCAATATAGATAAAAGCTTTAAGGATTTGCATGACCAGGGATTCGGATCTTGCGAACTGAGTTACCGGAACAATACACTGACCAAAGAGTTTGCTGAAAAAGTGAAGGCGGCGTCGAAGAAACATAATATTAAGGTCACTACAGTTGTCGGTGTGCCGGGAAGCCGTAGTGTCTGGAATTTCCGTCAGGGACCGGCAACGATAGGCTTGGTGCCGAAAGAAGAGCGGGCTGAAAAAATCAAGGTGTATCATGAAATGATCGATTTCTGCGCAATGGCTGAAGTGCCGGCCATGCATTCCCATTTCGGTTTTATTCCGGAAGATCCCTCTTCCGAACAGTATAAGGATTTTATCCGGGTTATGCAGGATTTGGCCAATTATGCGAAAGAGCGGAATGTCATGATCTATTTTGAAACAGGGCAGGAAACCCCGACAACTTTGATCCGTGCAATTAAAGATATCGGTACGGGTAATGTGTTTATTAATTGCGATTTGGCTAATTTGCTGATGTATGGAAAGGCCAATTCTCTGGATGCCGTGAAACAGTTCGGAAATCTGATTAAGGAATTTCATGCAAAAGACGGTAAATATCCGGATCCTAATAATCCGTATGAATTAGGCGCAGAAGTGCCGATCCCAACAGGAAAAGTCGATTTTCCCGCTGTTATAGCAGAACTGAAGAAACAAGGTTTCCAGGGAGCACTGACCATTGAATGCGAATTGAACGGTGCACGGCATGATTATGTTATTAAAACTCGTGAATATCTGCAGGGACTATTGGATAATTAGTATCTTTGTCTGATATTGTTTATATTTTTAAAGAAATAGTTGCTAATCTATATAAATTATTTTCTACTATGAGAACAAGCAGAAGAGGTTTTCTGAAAACCCTTGGAGGTGTAGCTCTTTTCTCAATTGTGCCGCGTAACGTATTGGGAAACGGGTATATAGCTCCGAGTGATCAATTGACTAAAGGTATCATTGGTACCGGAGGTATGGGAAGAGGCCATGTGAATTACGGCGGTACGCGTTTGGTTGCCGTTTGTGATGTAGACAAGAAACACCTGGAGTTAGGGAAAAACCTGGTGAAGGATAAAATAGCCGCTTATCATGATTTCCGCGATTTGATTCTGGATCCGAATGTCGATATCGTCCATATCGCGACGCCTCCCCACTGGCATGGAATTATGTCGGTCGAGGCTGCTAAAGCCGGTAAGGATATCTGGTGCGAAAAACCGATGACACGTACGATCGGAGAGGGCAAGCGGGTGATGGAAGCTATGAAGCAATACGGGCGTATGTTCCGTTTGAACACCTGGTTCCGCTTTACCGACCAGTTCTATGGGTTGGGTACGCCGGTCAAGCCGTTGAAGAAATTGGTGCAGAGCGGTATGCTGGGCTGGCCGTTGAAGGTGACAATCAGTAAACATACCGGTTTCGACTGGAAATTCTATTGGGTAGGCAAAGAGTATCTCGAACCGCAATCCGTTCCGTCGGAACTGGATTATGACATGTGGCTCGGCCCGGCTCCTTACAAGCCTTATAATCCGCACCGTGTACACCAGACTTTCCGTGGCTACTGGGATTATGATGGCGGTGGACTGGGCGATATGGGACAACACTATATCGACCCTGTGCAATATATATTGGGCAAAGACGAAACCAGCCCGGTAAAGGTGGAAGTAGATGCCCCGCAACAGCACCCGGATGCTGTCGGTACATGGCGCTCGATCACATATACCTATGACGATGGTTGCCAGATCGTGCTTTGGGGAGGTGATTTCGGAGATCCGAATACGCCGTATATTGCCGGTCCGAAAGGTAATGTTTATAAGAATTTTGTATGCGATATTCCTGATTGGGAGAAGAAACTTGCCGATTATCCCGAACCGGAACCACAGGTTACGGATTTTATCGAATGTGTGAAAACCCGTCAGCCGTTTGCTCTGAACGAACGCAACGGATTCCGTTCGGCAACAATTGTCAATATGGGTGCAACGGCGCTCCGCTTGAACCGGACATTGAATTTCGATCCTGTGAAACTTGAATTTATTGATGATGAGGCTGCGAATCGTTTGTTGGATCAGCCGATGAGAGCTCCCTGGAATATTTAATTCATTCAAAATTCAAAAACATATGAGAAAAGCATATATATCAATAGCTGCCTTACTGCTATGCGGAAGCATGCTGATGGCGCAGACACCGGCCAACCGTACGGCCAAAACGACCGCTGCCGATGTGTTGGCTCAAATGCCTGCGGCACAGCAAGCGGAGTATAATAAACTGATAAGCGATCTGAGTTCTACCGGCGAAGAAGGTGTCTTGATGCTGGTTAACATGATCAACGCACCGGGCAAAGGCAGCAATGCGAATGTGGATTACGCCTTGAGCGGCCTGACGCATTATGTCATGGCGAAAGGGGAGGAAAGTGCCCGCCTGACAACGGCTAATGCTTATCTGAAAGCATTGGAAATGGTGAATGAGCGCGAAACAAAAGCGTTTATCATCCGTCAACTACAGATTTTAGGACAAGATGAATGTGTGGACGCACTGGCATCCTGTCTGAATGATGAATCGTTAAGCGGACCTGCTGCACGTGCTTTGGCTGCTATCGGTAGTGAAAAGTCCGGACAGGCTTTGGTAGCTGCATTGAAGAGCCGTTCCGGTTCTCCGAAAACGCAGAAAGACGTGATCCGTGCGATTGCAGATGCACAGGTGAAAGAAGCCGAGCCGGTCTTGAAAGCTTTGCTGGGTGCTTCCGATCCGAATATGCAGAAGGCTGTACTCTATGCACTGAGCCGTGCCGGAAGCCGCGAATCGCTGGATGCATTGGCGGATGCTGCTGCAAATGCCGGGTACACGATGGAAAAAACCGGTGCGAACGAAGCTTATATAGCCTTGATCAAGCGAGTGATTGCACAGGGAAATTATACGGATGCTCTAAAGGCTGCAAAGAAATTGCAGAAAGATGCCGCTAAAGCCGGGCAGGAGCAGACACGTGAAGCAGCTTTGCAAGCTATGATTTCGGCAGAGTTGGCAATCGGACAGCAAAAAGAACAAGCAAAAGGGAAAGATGCCGATAAAACGGGAGCTTCTAAAATTGTAGTGGCGGCTATGAAGGACCCGAGCAAGAACTACCGGAATGCCGCATTGGATTATGCTTCTTGTTTTGCAGATAAGGATTTGTATATCGAACTGGTGAAGATGCTGCCGAAGGCTAAACCGGAACTGAAAGTCGATATCCTGAACTGGATCGGACGTGAGGCTAAAAAGCCCGCTAAGCATGATATTATCCGGAATCTGGAAATCCGTTTTGATCTTCCTGCCAGACAAGTGCTGCTGGAACAACTTCGCGATGCCGACTTTAATGTGAAGCAGGCTGCTACCTGGACATTGGTTAAGATTGGCGATAAGGCCTATATCCCTTCGCTGGCCGAATTGCTGAAGAATGACGACAAGCAGATCGTATTGCTGGGCCAGGATGCTTTGGCTGCCTTCCCGGGTGATATCGACGGAGCTGTGGCAAAAGCGGTCTCTTCTGCCGCCAATGCCGGTAAGATTGCCGGGTTGGAGTTGTTAGCTATGCGTAAGGCGACAGCTAATATCAACACAGTCTTGGAACAGATACAGTCCGGTTCTCCGGAGGTAAAAGCAGCGGCATATGTGGCGCTGAAAGATGTGGTGGGCGAACGTGATATCACAAATATGTGCGGTATGCTGGAAACGGCTGATGCCTTGGCTGTTCCTCCTATGCAGCGTGCGGTGATTTCTGCCTTATCATCATTGTCACCCGCTGGGCAGGTGGAAACGGTAACACGTCGTATGTTGCAGGCCGGTGATAAAGGATATTTGTATTATTTTGTCTTGGCTTCGACTGGTGAGCAGAGTGCGCTTGACTTAATCATCGAAGGATGTGAAAAGGGAAATGGCGCAGTAAAAGATGCTGCAGTAGGTGCCTTGTTAATATGGAAAGACTTGCGTGCTGCCGACTATCTGTATGAAATTGCCAAATCGGGCGATTCACAAATTAGAACGGCTGCATTGAATCGTTTTGTCGAATTGGTATCTTCTCCGGAACGGACCGGTGAAAACCGCTTGTTGAGCCTGCGTAAGGCAATGGAAATTGCACAGACAGATGCACAGAAGATCGCAATCTTGCGGCAGGTTGAAAAGACCGGCACATTCCTCGGCCTGTTATACGCCGGTGAATTTCTGGATCAGAAGCCTGTACAGCAAGCTGCTGCCAATGCCGTCATGAACATTGCTTTGGGCAACAAGGAGTATATGGGCGCCAATGTCCGTGCTTTGTTGAATAAGGTAATGGAAGTGCTCGATAACCCGGACGCCGGCTATCAGAAGGAAGCCATCAAGAAGCATCTGGCTGAAATGCCGCAGGGAGAAGGCTTTGTCTCTCTCTTCAATGGCAAGGACCTGACTGGTTGGAAAGGGCTTGTCGAGAACCCGATCGCCCGTGCGAAGATGAAACCGGCCCAATTGGCGAAAGCACAGGAAAAGGCGGATGAGAACATGCGCAGGGACTGGAAAGTCGAAGATGGTTTGTTGGTATTCGAAGGCTCCGGTTATGATAACTTGTGTACGGAGAAACAATATGGCGATTTCGAAATGTATGTAGACTGGATGCTTGATCCGGCTGGTCCCGAAGCGGATGCCGGTATTTACTTGCGTGGCACTCCACAGGTTCAGATCTGGGATACTTCCCGTGTGAATGTAGGCGCACAGGTCGGTTCCGGTGGTTTGTATAACAACCAGGTGAACGAAAGCAAACCGTCGAAAGTGGCCGACAATAAATTAGGCGAATGGAACAGTTTCTATATTAAAATGGTGGGTGACCGTGTAACGGTTGTCCTGAACGGAGAAAAAGTGGTAGACGATGTGATCCTTGAAAACTACTGGGATCGTAAGCTTCCGATCTTCCCCGTTGAACAGATCGAGTTGCAGGCTCACGGCAGTAAAGTCTATTACCGTAATATTTACGTAAAGGAATTGGAACGCAAGGAACCGTTCAAACTTTCCGCCGAAGAGGAGAAAGAAGGTTTCAAGATTTTGTTTGACGGAACGAATATGCATGAATGGACAGGCAATACGGTCGACTATACATTGGAAGACGGTACCATCTCCATGATTCCGAGCAAGAGCTACGGTGGCAACTTATATACGAAGAATGAATACGGCAACTTTATTTACCGTTTCGAATTCCAGTTGACTCCGGGTGCCAATAACGGTGTCGGAATCCGTACTCCGATGGAAGGAGATGCCGCTTATGTCGGAATGGAAATCCAGATTCTGGATTGCGAACATCCGATCTACAAGGATATAACTCCTTTGCAGCATCATGGCTCCGTATATGGTATTATCCCGGCTAAAGCGGATCATCATAGCGCCTTCAAACCTGTGGGCGAATGGAATTATGAGGAGATTGTTGCCAATGGCGATAATATCCGTGTGACGGTAAACGGTGTTGTGATCCTGGATGGTAATATCCGTGAGGCGACCAAGAACGGAACACCCGACCATAAGGAGCATCCGGGACTTTTCAATAAGAAGGGACATATCGGCTTCTTAGGACATGGCTCTCCGGTTAAATTCCGTAACATCCGTATTAAAGAACTGAAGTAAGAGTTCTGTATCACATTGTTAAATTGCAGTATAAGCATTTATTTGTTTATACTGCAATTTTTTTTTGCGGGCTGTTTGTCTGAAAAGCCTTGAATATTAACATGAATAAATTTGTAGATCTGGTTTATAATGACGAATTTTGTGTCATATTTAACTAATGAAGTGCTCATGGAGACAGACCAGTATCGATTATTATTAGATAATGCCCAGGTTGGTTGGTGGGAAGCTGATTTTGAACGCGGATGTTATATCTGCTCGGACTTTTTGATTAGTCTGTTAGAATTGGATGGTCCACAACTGCCTATTCGTGATTTCCTTGCTTTAATCCGTGAAGATTACCGAGACCGTATTGCCAATGAATTTGCTTTCTTTAAAGAAATAGGTATATATGAACAAATATTTCCGCTTAAGACCTGTTTTGGAGTCAAGTTTGTCCGTACTAAGATCTGTAAGCGTGAAAAAGATGCAAACGGAAAAATAACGGTATTGGGGATTTTGCAATTGATTCCGTTTAGCGAAGTCGAAGAAAACAAACCGATTGTAAACAGCCAGATCGATGGTATCCTCCGGCATTTGGGAAGTCTTTCGCGCGCCTTGCATTCCTTCATACAGACAAATGATTTGCATAAATCGATTCATCTGGCTTTGACGGAGATTCTGTTTTCGATAGATACGAGAGGGCGTGTTTATATTATGGAATATGACGACGAACAGAGTATTAGTTGCACATACGAGGTTTGTAGCGAAGGGGTTACGCCTGTCCGTCTTTCCCTGCAAAAGATTCCGATTTCCACATTGCCCTGGTCCACACGGAAAATACAGAGCTTATATCCGGTTCTGATTAATAATTTAGATGAACTGCCGGCCGAAGCATCGGAGGAAAAGCGCTATCTGGAGAAGCGATGTGTTCGTTCATCGATTTTGATACCCTTGATAATCAAGGGAGAACCTTGGGGGTATATGGGAGTCGATATTGTAGATAAACACCGATTGTGGAGTCTGGAAGATTATCAATGGCTCTCGTCCCTTTCCAATATAATCAGTATCATCACAAAGATGGCACGAATCAACGAAGCGTTGGATCATAGTGAAAAACTGCTCCGTAATATCTATACAAATATCCCTGTCGGTATCGAATTGTATGATAAAGACGGCTATCTGGTGGATATGAATAATCTGAATGCCGAGATATTCGGTATTCCTGCCAAAGAGGTGGCTTTTGGGGTTAATATTTTTGACAATCCGATGATCCCTGTTGAGATACGGGAAAAGCTGCATTCCCGTGAACCTGTTTCTTTCCGCCAATCTTATTCTTTTAATGAAATCCGGAAAGACGATTATTACCCGACAGAGAAAAGTGGAACAATCGACCTTTTTACAAAGGTCAGCATGCTTTATGATGCGCATGGCAGTCTTATAAATTACCTGTTCATCAATCTCGATAACACCGATAAGGCGGTAGCTTATAGCCGTATCGAAGAGTTCGAGCACTTTTTCAGCTTAGTCAGCCGTTTTGCAAAAGTCGGATATGCGAAGTTCGATTTGCTTTCGCGTGACGGTTATGCTATTAATCAATGGTATCAGAATCTGGGAGAAAAAGAGGGAACGCCTTTGTCGAAGATAATCGGCGTTTATAATCATGTTCATCCGGAAGACCGGAAAGTGATGCTTAATTTCTTTGAGCGTGTAAAACAGGGAAAGGTAAACAGCCTCCGGAAGGAATTGAGAATCAAAAATGGCGATGGATGGAAATGGACCCGTGTGAATGTTATGCGTAATATGCAGTCCGCCGATGCGAATAAGTTAGAAATGATTTGTGTGAACTACGATATCACCGAACTGAAGGAAACACAAAAACAACGCGAAAAGGCAGAGGAACTGGATCGCCTGAAATCCGCTTTTCTTGCTAATATGAGCCATGAGATCCGGACGCCTCTTAACGCCATTGTCGGTTTTTCTACTTTGCTGGTGGATACGGATGATGCGGAAGAAAAGAAACAGTTCGTGGATATCATCCAAAAAAATAACGAACTGTTGCTGCAACTTATTTCTGATGTGCTGGACCTGGCCAAGATCGAATCCGGAACAATCGAATTGAAGGCAACCGATATTGATTTGCAGGAACTGTATAACGAATTGGTTGTGTCGATGAAGATTAAGGTGCCGGTAGGTGTTACGCTTTGCGCGGCTCCGGATCTGCCTCCTTATGTCTACCATTGCGACAAAGTGCGGTTGACACAGGTCTTGTCCAATTTTGTTAATAATGCGATCAAACATACCGATGCGGGAGTGATTGCACTTGATTACCGTTTACGCCAGAATTGCGTGGAATTTTCTGTGACGGATACAGGAGAAGGGATGCCGCTCGAGATACAGCAACACGTGTTTGACCGTTTTTATAAAGGAAACAGCTTTAAGCAGGGCACCGGTCTGGGACTTTCCATCTGCAAAAGTTTCGTAGAGCAGATGGGAGGACATATCGGAGTAAAGTCCGAAGAAGGCAAGGGCTCTTGCTTCTGGTTTACTTTACCCCGCTAAGACAATCTCTTATTCTTTTTCACCATAGGCGAGGTCTCCGGCGTCGCCTAATCCGGGAACGATATAGGAATGGTCGTCCAACTTGTCGTCGACGGCTGCGACCCATATGGTTGTGATATCGTCCGGCATTTTGCGTTGGATGTATTCGATGGCCTGCTTACTGGCGATGATGGAAGCGACATGGATATGGGCCGGATGTCCCTTTGTGCGCAAGGCTTCGTAAGCCAATTCCATCGAACTGCCGGTTGCCAGCATCGGGTCTGTTATGATCAGGGTTTTGTCTGTTAACCGGGGAGAGGCGATATATTCGATGTGGATGTCGAAATTCAAGCGGTCTTTGTATTTGCGGTAGGCGGAAACAAAAGCATTTTCCGCGTTGTCCAGATAGCTGAGGAATCCCTGGTGATAGGGGAGTCCGGCACGCAGGATGGTACTGATAACGACCCGGTCGTCCGGTGTGTTCATCGGGGCTATTCCTAAAGGTGACTGAATGCCTTTTAAGCTGTAAGTAAAATCTTTACTGATCTCATAAGCCATAATTTCGCCGATCCGTTCGACGTTCCGGCGGAAACGCATACTGTCTTTCTGTATATTCACATCGCGCAGTTCGGCGACAAACCGGTTTAAAACCGAGTTCGATTCTCCAAGATTAACTATTTTCATTATTAAATTGTTATTTTCCGGTGCCAAATTTAGTTATAATTTGCACAGATCGCAAAAAAGAAGGCAACCTTTTTTAGGCTGCCTTCTTTGATAGTGCAAAAAGTCTTTTTTACTTCTTTTCTCCGGGTTTGTTGATTGCATCCAACAAATATTTTCCCGGTTTAAATTTCACGGTTGTTCTGGCCGGAATCATAACTGGAGTACCAGTTTTAGGGTTACGGGCCAGACGGCTGGTCTGCGGACGCGGTATCAATGTACCGAAACCAATTAATACAATCTCTTCGTCGTGAGACATCGCTTCTGTAACAATCTCAATGTAAGCGTCCAACATTTTTTTTGCTTTCTGCTTCTGTAATCCCGATCTCTGGGCCAGGGCCTCGATCAATTCTGCTTTGTTCATGAATGTTTCTATTTAATTATGATTTTCAAGGCAAATGTACGCTTTTTGTCTATATGTTGTGTTGCTTTTTGCATATAAAGAAAACGTCGTTCATTTCTTATTTAACAACGCTTGCGTGCGTTTGTTACGTTTTGCGAAACAAAAAATGTTAATGGTCTCTCGGTTTCGATATTTGAAAGGCTTTTTAGTGGATGTACTGATGAATTTGATATTTATAGTTATTTTTGTCATGAAAAATAATACAGAACGTAAAATGAGAATAGAAGAGAATTATTCGTTGGAAAAACATAATACTTTCCATCTCCCGGTAAAGACCCGCTGGTTCATGGAATATGCAAGTGAAGAAGAGTTGGGACGTATCCTCCGGGATGAATATTTCCAGGAATGCCTGTCGCTTCATATCGGTGGCGGGAGCAATTTGCTGTTCATAAACGATTTCAACGGGATCATCCTGCATTCGCAGATAAAAGGCATTTCCGTGGCGGAGGAGATAGACGATTCCGTTCTGCTTCGTATCGGTGCCGCTGAAAAATGGGATGATGTGGTGGCTTATGCCGTATCCAAAGGTTGGGGCGGCATTGAAAACCTCTCCCTTATCCCCGGAGAAGCCGGTGCTGCCGCTATCCAGAACATCGGGGCATACGGGGCGGAGATCAAGGATGTGATCGAGGCGGTGGAGGCTTATAACCAGCTTTCGTTCGAGAAGCGTACGTTTACAAACGAAGAATGTCTCTATGGTTACCGGAGCAGTTACTTTAAAAATGAGCATAATGATCCGTATATTGTTACATATATATATATACGTCTCAGCAAAAGGCCTCAGTTCTCTGTCGGTTATGGCAATCTGAAGGAAGAACTGGCCAAATATCCGGAGGTGACATTGCAGGCAGTGCGCGACGCCGTGATCTCGATCCGCCGTCAGAAATTGCCCGATCCGGATGAGTTGGGAAATGCAGGCAGTTTCTTCATTAATCCAGTCGTCCCGGCTGCGCAGTATGAGAAGCTGAAAGAACAGTATCCGGAGATGCCGTCTTATCCGGCAGGCGAGGGGAAGGTGAAAGTCCCGGCCGGCTGGCTGATCGAGCAATGTGGCTTCAAAGGCAAATCGCACGGCCCGGTCGGAGTCTATGAGAAGCAGGCGTTGATATTGGTTAATTTAGGAGATGCAAGAGGGCATGAAATCGCACTGGTCGCCGAAAGCATCCGTACGGCAGTCAATGACCGGTTCGGTATCGAGATCATGCCAGAAGTTAAATATGTCGGTTAAATGGAAATTACGTTTTTAGGGACGGGGACTTCTACGGGTGTCCCCGAGATTGGTTGCCAGTGCGAGGTGTGTACAAGCACGGATAAGCGCGACTGGCGTTTGCGTACGTCGGTATTGGTTGAAACCGACGGGAAACGGATTTTGCTGGACTGCGGTCCGGACTTCCGTTGGCAGGTGATTAAGAACCGGACCTATCAGCTGGATGCGGTCCTGATTTCGCACGAACATTATGACCATGTCGGCGGACTGGACGATCTTCGTCCTTTTTGCCGGGAAAAAGGGGTCGACATCTTTGCCGAAGACTATGTGGCGGAAGCGATCGAAACGCGTATGCCTTATGCCTTTCGTGCCCACCGCTATCCCGGTGTTCCGAACCTGGAGCTGCACCGGATAACAGACCAGCCCTTTATGGCAGCCGGCTTGCCGGTTACGCCTATCCGGGTGATGCACGGCAAACTGCCTATCTTCGGCTATCGCATCGGCAATATGGCTTATATCACGGACGTGAAGTTTCTGCCGGAAGAAGAATATGCCAAACTGGAAGGTTTGGACCTGCTGATCCTGACCGCTCTTCGGAAAGGCGCTCACCCGACGCATGAATCCCTGGAAGAAGCACTCGCCAATATCGAGCGCATCCGTCCGAAAGAATCCTATCTGATCCACATGAGCCACCGCATCGGCCTCCATGCCGAGGTCGAGAAGGAACTGCCGCCGCATGTCCATTTGGCTTATGATGGGTTGCATGTGACTGTATGAAAAAAAGTTTCACGCTGCTTGTGTAGTTGAAACTAAAGTTTCAGAAGTTTTGTGATGTTGAAACTAAAGTTTCGCCTTCATGAAACTTTAGTTTCATCGAGACGGAACAAAAGTTTCTTCGGGAGAAACTTTTTCTCTTACTTCTGCTGCGTCTGGTTTCAGTCAGCAATCCTTCCGGCAATTCTCCTGTATCCCTCCTCGTTCGGGTGCAACCCGTCGCCGATAAACAAGCTTTCGTTTATTTTGCCGTCTTGTTGCAGCAGGGCTGTTCCCGGGTTGGCAAATTCGAAGCCTTCCGTTTCCACCATTTCTTTGATATCGATGTTGATGTTTTTCACCCACTGCTCCTGGTTGCGGCGGGGAAGGATTCCGATGACTTTGATGGAGGCGTTCGGCTGACGCTGGCGGATGGCGGAGAGTAGGAAGCGGAGGCCTTCGACGATCTCATTGTCGCTGTTCAGTCCGCAGTTGTTCGTGCCGATCATCAGGACTACTTTGCCGGCGTCATAGCCGTCCAATTCGCCGTGGTACACGCGCCAAAGCACATTCTCTATCCGGTCCCAGCCGTAGCCCAGGTTTTGGAAGCCGGCGGGGCGCATCACCTTCTCCCATGTCTCCCGGCCGTTCTTGTTCCGGTGTTCCGGTTCGCCTCCCCAATAATGGGTGATCGAGTTACCTATGATGACAGCTTTGGGCGGATGGTTGCGTACTTGCTCCAGGATAGCGCGGTGACGGGCGTGCCATTCGTACATATGCGGTTCGCGGCGTTGGGTGACGGGGATGGTCGTTGCGAAAGAACCGAGAGGGATATGCAGGATTTCGCGTATCTTCTTTTCTACAACCGTAGCCTGCTGCTGTGCGCCCAAGTCGGACGGATGCACGCTGTCTACCCAGCCGTCGGCAGGGATGTTCAGCTCTTCGCGGGTGAGATAGAAGACGCCCGGAATCCCTTCGGTCTGTATCTGTTCGTAGGCTTTACGGGAAGCCCGGTTCACTTTCATAAGCCGTTTGTATTCGGCGGAGTCAGTCTGCATATTGCTGTATCCGGCATGTTCGATCAGCAGGATGGGAGCCGAATGCTTCTCCCGGATTTGCTTGACGGCGGCGATGGCAAGGGCTGTCACCTCTTCTTCCTCCTGGTTGGGTAGGTTGGGCATGCAGTCCAGAATGTACAGACGCGCGTCCGTCTCATTGATAAATTGCAACACCTCTTTTGCCAGCCTGCCGTTGCCGGAGAATCCCAGGTTTATCAACGGGTAGTCGAGCGAGCGTTGCAGGATCGTGCTCCACGCCATCGCCGGACGGGAGGCGCAAGCTCCCTGCGCAATGGAAGTCCCGTAGAGGACAATCGGTTTTTCGGGAGAAAGCGGGATAAATTCCAGATGGCTGTCTTCGGGCGTACCGATCTCCAGCCATTTCACTCCGTTGTACAGCGGGAGATAGAGCCGGTATTCAAACCCTTGTTTATGATAGCGGTCTTTACCTATATTATTATATGTATAGGTAATCGTGTCTTGAAACGAATAGCCGCCGAAACAGAAGTGCCATTTTCCGTCACTGTCGATACTGTAGAGGTCGACGCCGGAAACGCCGGTTGAGGGCATATGCGGCATGTTCAGGCTGCCGGTTACGGTATAGCGGACTTTAATCTGTGGCGCATCGCTGTAGAAATGGATGGCAAGTCCGGCCGAATGGCGCGACAGGTTCCAGACCGGTTCGCTCACCACACCATTGGCACGTTCCGGCAAGCGGGTGTAAGTGTTTCCGATTTCCTTTGTGAATCCCTGGTTTTGGATAACCGGAAAACCGGCTTCCATCGGATTATGCCATTTCCATTGGGCGGCAGCCGGAAGGAAAAGAAGGCTGCAAAACAGTAAACAAATAAGCTTTTTCATACCGATAGTCCCTTTTATAGCTGTATTATGATACAATATCAACAAAGATAAGACAATTTTGCAAAAGCTTTTCCTGTTTATTCCCGTATATTTGCCGTCAGTTAATTAAATTTGAAAACCATGAAACTAAAAGCTCTTATAATGCTCTTCCTGATGGGGAGCGTATCGTTGATGGCTCAGAAAAGCTATCAGTTGCAATCGCCGGACAAAAAACTGCAAGTAGTCGTTACTGTGGGTGATGATATCCGTTTTTCCCTGACACATGACGGGACAGAGGTTCTGGCGGCTTCGCCAATTTCCATGACACTGCAGGATGGCTCCGTCTTGGGTGTCAATTCGAAAGTATCGAAGGTCTTGAAGGCGGCAGTGGATAAAACCATTCCTTCTCCTTTCTATAAAAAGACGGAAATAGAGGATACATATAACGAGATGACATTTGCGTTCCGCGGTAATTACGGCCTTGTTTTCCGTCTGTATAATGATGGAATGGCTTACCGCTTTACCACAAAGATGAAAAATGATATCATCGTGGTGAACGAAGAAGCCGGCTATAATTTCTCTTCCGACCATAAGACGTTCGCTCCTTATGTGAACAGCCAAAAGGCGACTTTTGAGGAACAGTTCATGAACTCTTTCGAGCAGCCTTATGTACATGAGCCGATCACGAAACTGGATAGCAAACGGTTGATGATTCTTCCGCTTCTGGTCGAACTGGACGGCGGTAAGAAACTCTGTATCACGGAAGCCGACTTGGAAGACTATCCGGGTATGTTCCTGAATAACTCGACCGATAAACCGGCCTTGAAGCCTGTTTTTGCCCCTTATCCTAAGGTGAAGAAACAGGGTGGCCATAACAACCTCCAGATGTTGGTCGAAGAACGTGAAGGCTACATCGCCAAGACGAAGGGGACGCGTGCTTTCCCGTGGCGTGTGTTCGTCGTGTCGGAAGATGATAAGCAATTGGCCGATTGCGATATGGTCTATCGTTTGGCTTCTCCCTGTCGCGTGCAGGATTTTTCCTGGATCAAGCCGGGTAAGGTTGCCTGGGATTGGTGGAATGACTGGAATATCTATGGGGTGGATTTCCGTGCAGGCATCAATAACGAGACTTATAAATATTATATTGATTTTGCCTCTGAACATGGCATCGAATATGTAATCCTGGATGAAGGCTGGTCTGTCAACCTGGCTGCCGACCTGATACAGGTGATTCCGGAAATCAATATCCCGGAGCTGGTCAACTATGGCAAATCCAAGAATGTCGGCATTATCCTTTGGGCCGGTTATCATGCTTTCGACCGCGATATGGAGAAAGTGGTGAAACATTATTCGGATATGGGTGTGAAAGGTTTCAAAGTCGACTTTATGGACCGTGACGACCAGGAGATCATCGACTTCCTTTACCGGGGCGCTGAAACCTGTGCCCGATATAAGATGATGGTGGATTATCATGGCATATGCAAACCGACAGGCCTGCAACGCACGTATCCGAACGTAATCAATTATGAAGGCGTGCATGGTCTGGAAAATATGAAATGGGCGGCTAACACGTATGATATGCCGTTGTACGACGTGACGATCCCGTTTGTCCGTATGGTGGCCGGCCCGATGGATTATACACAGGGTGCCATGCGCAATGCGATTCGTAAAAACTACGCCCCGATCAATACCGAGCCGATGAGCCAGGGTACGCGTTGCCATCAATTGGCCACTTATGTGATCTTTGAATCTCCGCTGAACATGCTGTGCGATAATCCTTCCAACTACAGACGCGAGGCCGAATGTACGGAATTTATAGCCGATATCCCGACCGTATGGGACAAAACGGTTGCATTGGACGGTAAGATAGGGGAGTATGTTGCCATTGCCCGCCATCATGGCGATAACTGGTACGTCGGTGCATTGACAAATTGGGATGCCCGCGAAGTGGAGATCGACCTCTCTTTCTTAGGCGACGGTAGCTATAAGATGGAATTGTTCCGCGACGGAATCAATGCCGATCGTGCCGCCCGTGACTACAAGAAGGAAATCATCCCGGTTCCCGCCGACCGCAAAGTGAAAGTCCAGATGGCCCCGGGTGGCGGTTGGGCTGCGAAGATTTACAGATAGGAATTGTTGCATAATTGTGTAACTTTTCATATATTTGCCGTATGAAACGCAAGATTACCACCTACGGAGGATACTTTGAAAGGTTTTTAGCGACCCTCTCAAGTAAAGAGGTGATCAAGTTGAACTATATCATCTCGTTACTTGAAACAGAAGAACGAATGCCGGTCAAGTTCATAAAATTCATCCGTGACGGTCTGTATGAGCTTCGTATGGAATATAACGGCAATATTTACCGTGTCTTCTTTATTTTCGATGATGGCCAGATTGTGGTTCTATTTAATGGGTTTCAGAAGAAAACACAGAAAACACCATCAGGTGAAGTAGAGAAGGCACTAAAAATAAAGGAGGCATATTATGGAGACAAACAATCACAAAATAGTTGATTATAGCGCAGTTCTGAATGTACAATACGGCGCACCGGGCACACCGGAAAGAGCAAAGTTTGATGAGGAGGCTTACGCTTTCTATACAAGTCAAATATTACTTGATGCACGTAAGAATGCCCGTTTAACACAAGAAGAACTCGCTAAGAGGATCGGGGCCAACAAATCCTATATCTCCCGGATTGAAAAAGGACTTACTGTTCCGAGTGTAGCCACCTTTTACAGGATCGTTAATGCTTTGGGGTTGACAGTTGAGTTAACTCCAGCCATATAGGATAGAGTGTACCGCAAAGTGAAAGTCAAGATGGCCCCGGGTGGCGGTTGGGCTGCGAAGATTTACAGATAGGAGTAATAAAAAAAGCTTGTAGTCTAATGATTACAAGCTTTTTTTTTGAGGTTCCTGGCGGATTCGAACCGCCGTACACGGTTTTGCAGACCGCTGACTAAGCCACTCATCCAAGGAACCAAAATAAAACGGTAAAGTTACCAAGAGGTTCCTGGCGGATTCGAACCGCCGTGGACGGTTTTGCAGACCGCTGACTAAGCCACTCATCCAAGGAACCAATATGTTTTCAAAAGAACCATTCCGGTTTTGCGAGTGCAAAGAAATAGAATATATTTGGAATATGCAAATCTTTTCTTCCCTTTTTGTTTTCCTGGAGGCTTGGAGAACTAAGGAAAAAGAAGTTACTTTGCCTTCTGTTAGCATAAACAATAAGATAATGACATATATTGAAACAGAAATCCCCGGCGTGTGGATCATTGAACCGAAAGTGTTTAAGGATGCGCGTGGTTATTTTATGGAAGCCTGGAAAAAGGCGGAGTTTGAAGAACATATCGGTAAAGTGGAATTTGTGCAGGATAACGAATCCTGTTCCTCGAAAGGCGTATTGAGAGGCTTGCATTACCAGCTGGCGCCCTATTCACAGGCCAAGCTGGTGCGTGTGATTAAAGGATGCGTGCTGGATGTGGCTGTCGATTTGCGCAAAGGTTCTCCTACGTTCGGGAAATATGTGGCTGTCGAATTGTCCGGCGAAAACAAACGCCAGTTCTTTGTCCCGCAGGGGTTCGCCCATGGTTTCCATGTGTTGAGCGAGGAAGCGGTCTTTACTTATAAAGTCGATAATCCTTATATGCCGACGCATGAACGCGGTTTGCGTTTTGACGATCCTGCGGTTGCGGTGGAATGGAGGATTACGGACCCTTCCATCCTTAATTTATCGGATAAGGACCGGAACGCTCCTTTATTGGGGGAAGCGGAGATTAATTTTGAATTATGAATTTATAATTACACATACAGATATGAAGACTTACCTGGTTACCGGAGCGGCCGGTTTTATCGGCGCCAATTTCGTTAAGTATATGTTGGCAAAGTATCCTGAAATAAAGATCGTAGTCCTGGACCTGCTGACCTATGCCGGCAATCTCGGAACGATTGCCGGAGATATCGACGGAGATCGTTGCGAGTTTGTGAAAGGGGATATCTGCGATCGTGCCCTGACGGACGAGTTGTTTGCGAAATATCAGTTCGATTATGTCGTTAACTTTGCAGCCGAAAGCCATGTTGACCGCAGCATCGAGAATCCGCAGCTTTTCCTGGTTACGAATATATTGGGTACGCAGAACCTGCTCGATTCCGCCCGCAAGGCTTGGGTGACGGGCAAGGCGGAGACCGGCTATCCCCAGTGGCGCGAAGGAGTCCGTTTCCATCAGGTATCGACGGATGAAGTGTATGGCAGCCTGGGTGCCGAGGGCTATTTCCATGAAACGACCCCGCTGGACCCGCGCAGCCCGTACAGTGCATCCAAAACGAGTGCCGATCTGTTTGTGCAGGCGTATTCCGAAACGTATAAAATGCCGGTCAGCATCACCCGTTGTTCCAATAACTACGGTCCGTATCATTTTCCGGAAAAGCTGATTCCGCTGATTATCAAAAATATCCTTGAAGGCAAGTCACTCCCGGTTTACGGTGACGGTACGAATGTGCGCGACTGGCTGTATGTCGAAGACCATTGCAAGGCTATCGACATGGTGATCCATAAGGGACGGGCAGGAGAGGTCTACAATGTTGGCGGTCATAACGAAAAGCAGAATATCGAAATCGTGAAATTGACAATCAGCACGATTCGCAACCTGATGACCGAACAACCGGAATACCGCCAAATACTGAAGAAAAAGGAAATTGGCGCCGACGGACAGATTTCCATCGACTGGATTAACGAAAGCCTGATAACCTTTGTCAAAGACCGCCTCGGGCATGACCAGCGGTACGCGATCGATCCGACGAAGATCACAAACGAATTAGGCTGGACGCCTGAAACTTCTTTTGAGGTCGGAATCGTCAAGACCATTCGCTGGTATCTGGATAACCAGAAATGGGTGGAAGATATTACCGGCGGTGACTATATGAAGTATTACGAAGAAATGTACGGGAACAGGTAATCACCTAATTCCCTTCTTGGAAGGAGGCCGGGGATTCTTGAATTTCCCCTGCCTCCTTTTTTGTTTCCGTTCTTGCCATTGCCAGATTCTTCCCTAACTCCGGTGCCGCTTCTTCGATCTGTTTGCGGATGGCGTCGCGGATATCTTTCCGGATATTCTTGCGTGTGCTGTCGAGTTCCGCCTGTTTGGCCGGTTTGAAGATGTCTTTGTATTTACATTTCGTGATCTTGTATTTGAAGTCGTCCAGATTGCCGGTAATATCGATTCCTAACTTGAAGGGAACAGGTGATTTCAGTACGGACACATGGTAATTGAACGTCATGTCCAGATTATGCGTCCCCCCGACAGCTACCCGGTAACGGTCCATCTCTACCAGGAAAGGAAAGACTTCGATCTTATTATCTTTGATCGCAAGGTCAACCGCAATGCTGTCGATCACATTCCGTTTCTTGTTCTTAAACATCAGCGTTTTGGATATTTCGGCAAAAGTCTCGCCATCCAGCAATACCATATTATTCCCGTGCAGATAGCAGGATGAATTGATCGACGGCATGACGAGCGACATAGTCGAGTCAATCTTGCAGGTAGCCGTGACCTCGCAGCCCAGCACGCCTTCAAACGAACGGAGCATCGGGACCAGTGTGTCGATGGACGGGAAGAGTGCGATCAGCTTTTCTACCTGTACGTTTTCCATATCGAGGTCGAATCCGGCAGTCGCTTCCTCTTCGTTCCTTGCCGTGTAGACCATCGTCAGGTTTCCGTGTCCCATATTGGATTCCATATTGAGCTTGCTCAAATTTATACTCTGGTCGCGCAGGACAATTTCTCCTGTCACGTTTTCCAGTTCCAGATCTTTGAAATCGATTCGTTTCGCATCGGTATGGAGCGCCATGTCGAGGAAAGCAGGAAGGACGAACAGTTGTCCGGTAGTGTCGATCTCTGCTTGCGAGATGCTGTCCTGCATTGTTGTTGCGTCGAGTCCCGCTATGCTTTCGTCACTGAGGAGCGCCAGGTCTGAATTACCTGAGGCATATTGCATACCGCTGTTGATCGCCTGCATTAACTGGTTGCAGTCGATATAATCCGAACTCAGTTTAAAGTTTCCTTTTAGTTTGCCGCCCCGGAGCATTGCCCGCCGGATCTGGCTGACCTCTCCGTTGAGGGTAAGATCGCTCTTTCCTAAGTGCAAGCGGGCATCCGTCAATGTGATGTCGTTGGTGTTAAACTTCATCGTCGTCTGCTCCATCCACATGGGAAGAGGGAACAGGCGGCTGAAACCGCGCATTTGTTTAAACGAGATACTGCCCCGTGCCTCCCATTTGCGGAGAAGCTGGTCGCTGATATTCGTGCTGTCGTTTGCCGTTTTTCTATCGGTTGAGTCTCTCCTTCTTACTGTCTGTTGTCCGCGCTGCCTGCCGATTGGAACACGCTGTTGCCGGTTTGCCATTTGCTGGCGCCGTGCGTCCCGGTAGGGGAGCGCTTCGATTGTAAACCTGCTCTCTGTCAGCGCAAGGCCTGTACGAAGCGGGACACTGATATATTTCAGTGTGTCGACCGAGATAACAGCTGCTGCCGTCGGTATTTGTTTGTCGGAAGCCGACGATTTGATGCCGCCCTTCAGTTCGGTACGCCCTGCCACCATCCAGACGGAATCGGGCATACGTGTCCGGAGGTGCTCGAACGCCAAGCGTCCCGTCATCGGTATGACTGCGGTCGTGTCGATCACAGGCGATGTCTGTGCCAGCATTTCCAGTTTGCTGATATTCGTACTGATTTCATCCTTGTATTTGATGTTCAGGCTGTCGATGCCCATCGTCATTCGCATCAGCTCCTGTGCTTCAAGGTAGCGGCTTTTCTGGTGTGTCGTATCGATTGTCAGATAAGCGTCAGAGATGAAAATATCCATGCCGAGCGGCTGGCTGAATGCTTTCAGTCTGTCGATACTCAGTTTGCCGGAACCGTGTATTTTCCCGAAACGGCTCTCCAGGAGGTCGTCTACGGTGAATGTGGCCGAGAAGTCGGCATCCATAATCCCTTCCACCAGCAAAGTGTCCGGGTTCAGGAATTCCTGTCCCATCTTGGTGAAATCCACCTGTCCTTTCATCTTGGCATTGACGGCCGGATTGCGGAACAGGTTGGTCACATTTGCCTGTATGTCCAGCGCGGTATTAAGCCCTTTCATGTTAAGTTGTTCGAGCGAGATGAAAGAAGAGTCCGGATAAGGCCCGTTCAAGTGGATATCCAGATCCATCGCCAACGTGTCTATACCCTGTTTCACGCCTTTAACATGATAAGAACCGTTTTCTATCTTGCAACAAAGGTTTATGTTCGGTATGATACTGTCAGCTAAGAAACCGTGAATGTTCCCTTCCAGAATAACCGAGCCTTCCGCCAATATCTTGTCGCGGTCCTGGAAATAAGCATCAGGAATGAATTTCAGCAGGTCGTTCATGTCAGATATCTTCAGTCCCATATCCATGTCGATGCGTGTACGCCGGTCTTCCGGGAAGTTGCGGATAGCCCCGTCCGCCGTAAAAGGCAGGTTGTTCACCATCAGCTCGGCGTCTTTCAGCATAATCGAATTGTAATGGTCGGCAAGCACCAGGCGGCTTTTGAGCCGGAGTGCCAGGTCATTCTTTAATGTATAAGCCGGATTACTGAACAATATGGAAGAGCAGCCCGTTTCAAAATCCAACGTATTGGCCCCTCCGGCAAGCGAACCGTCGAGACGCATGAAGAAACCGTTTACCTCGGCGAAGAGGTCTGCCTGGCGATCGTCGTACGTGAAATGACCTCCACGTATGCGTACCCGCTGTAGGTCGATGGGAGGGAGTGGCTTTTTATCTGCATCCGTTTCCGCCGAATCGGCTTCACTCTGGTAGATATCCCAGTTTGCCCGTCCATCCTTATTGACAAAACCGTAGAAACGCGGGTGGTCGAGCGAGAAATTCTTGATGGTGATCTTGCCCCCGAACAGATAGTCGAGCGGTTGCAGGGAGACAGTCGCACGGTTGAACGACAGCAACGAGTCGGAAGAGACCGCCAACTCTTCCTCATGGGCGGTCGAGTCTTCGGCGGCATGCGAAATCAGGTGCCCGTTAGTCAGCTTTACCCCCAGATAGGGATATGTCT
Source organism: Parabacteroides sp. AF48-14 (assembly GCF_003477465.1). Classification (NCBI taxonomy): domain Bacteria; kingdom Pseudomonadati; phylum Bacteroidota; class Bacteroidia; order Bacteroidales; family Tannerellaceae; genus Parabacteroides; species Parabacteroides sp. AF48-14. The sequence goes on along the minus strand of NZ_QUDI01000021.1, from coordinate 30,754 downwards.
CGAAAAAAGTCAGTTCCACCCGTTCGCAATCCAGATGCGCATCGAGAAACTTGTTGGTTTGCTCGACAACCAGCGGTGTCAGCTTCTCTGGCGGCAGCACGCCCCAGTTCAATATGCTGAATCCGATAGCCGGAAGTATGAATATCAGTGTAACTGCAATTATGGCGATAATTGTCAGTATTTTCTTTTTTCTTTTCATTGTTGTCTCTCGTGTAAGTAAAAAAATAAATCCTTGTACAAAAGTAGGAAAAAAGTAGATTCTTCATCTGTTTTTTTATGCGATAAACCATTCTAATCTGAAGGTCTGTGCTTAAGAGCACTCTTCTAACTTTCAACTTTTAACTCTCAACTTTCAACTTCCCTGGGGACCTTATTGTATAAAACGTATTTTTCAGGTTTAGAAGAGACTTGAAAGCGAATAAATGTTAATCCGCTTTTTTGACCTCAAAAAGGCACTTTTTTCTCTTTTTTGAGCGTTTTCCGCCATTACGATCGTCCTCTTTGCCACCGCGACCGTGCTAATGTGTAGTGCACTCGGCACCTCGCGAAGATTAGGACGGTCGTAATGGCGATTAGGACGGTCATAATTGGAAAGAGGACCGTCTAAAGGGCAAAAAAGGCCCTAAATTTCCCTGGGATATTTGGGACGCCGCCCGTTTTATTTTGCTACAGGCGATTCTCCGGGAGTTAAGGTTTATCACTTTGTCGGTGTTTCCGGTTTCCGGTAATCAATTTGCACGTTTTTTGAAATGGGCTGCGCACCTCATTTTATCTATTGTCAGTAGAACAGGCTAAAACAGTGAAAAAAGTCAGTTCAAAATCGATCAAGATTTCAGGTGAAATAGAAAAATGCCGGGAAAAGGGGGTTATTGTAATATTTTCGAGAATAAAACATTTAAACTGTTGAGGTGTAAAAAACATCCTTGTGAGTGTGCTGCTGTAAAAACAATTTGTACTTTTGTGTAGATCATCATTCGGCAAAAACAAAAGCATTATGAGCAACAAGATTTACCCCATCGGCATACAGAACTTTGAGAGCCTTCGCAAAGACGGTTATTTCTATATAGATAAAACAGCGTTGATCTATCAGCTCGTGAAAACCGGACGTTACTATTTCCTAAGCCGTCCGCGCCGTTTCGGCAAAAGCCTCTTGCTTTCTACTCTTGAGGCTTACTTCCAGGGAAAGAAGGAACTGTTCGAAGGATTGGCAATGGAGAAGCTGGAAAAAGATTGGATAAAGTATCCTATCTTGCATCTGGACCTGAATATCGGCAAGTATGATGCTCCCGACAGTCTCGACAAAATACTGAACGAAGCGCTGCTGGGTTGGGAAGCTCTTTACGGCTCCCGAGAAGGAGAATCAACTCTTGCCCTGCGTTTTAAAGGGGTTGTAGACCGTGCCTGCAAGCTGACGGGCCAGCGTGTCGTTATCCTTGTAGACGAATACGACAAGCCGTTGCTGCAAGCTATCGGCAATGAGGCTTTGCAGACCGAATACCGTAACACTCTGAAACCTTTTTACGGTGTGCTAAAGACGATGGATGGCAGTATCAAGTTCGGTATGTTGACAGGCGTCACGAAGTTTGGCAAGGTGAGCGTGTTCAGCGATTTGAACAATCTGGACGATATCTCAATGCGTGAACCTTATGTCGGTATCTGTGGTATGACTGAAAAGGAAATACATGATAATCTTGATCTTGAATTGCACGAACTCGCTGCAGCCCGGAAGATAACCTATGAAGAGGTATGTGCAAAATTGAAAGAATATTATGATGGTTATCACTTCGTAGAAAACACGGAAGGTATTTACAATCCTTTCAGCCTGTTGAATACTTTCAAATACAATAAATTCGGTAGTTACTGGTTCGAAACAGGTACCCCTACTTACCTGGTCGAACTTTTGAAACGCAATCATTACGATTTGGAACGTATGGCGCATGAAGAAACGGATGCCGATGTCTTGAACAGCATTTATGGAGATGATCAGCTATTCCTGTTATTTTCCAGAGCGGTTATCTGACGATAAAAGGGTATGATGAACGTTTCGGCCTTTATCGCTTAGGCTATCCTAACCGTGAAGTGGAGGAAGGTTTTATTAAGTTTCTGATGCCATTTTATACCCGTTTCAATAAGCAAGAATCAGCTTTTGAGATACAGAAGTTTGTCCGTGAAATAGAAATCGGAGAGGTCGACGCCTTTTTCCGGCGCCTGCAAAGCTTTTTTGCCGATACGCCTTACGAGTTGGTGAAAGACCTTGAGTTGCATTATCAGAATGTGCTCTTTATCGTCTTTAAGTTGGTGGGTTTCTATGTGAAAACGGAATATCATACGAGCGAGGTCGTGTAGACCTGGTTCTGCAAATGGATAAGTTTATTTATGTGATGGAGTTCAAACTGGGTGGTACGGCGGAAGAGGCCTTACAGCAGATAGACGAAAGACATTATGCACGGCCTTTCCTCTCAGACACCCGTAAACTGTTTAAGATAGGAGTGAACTTCAGCGCCAAAACCCGTAATATCGAACGGTGGATTGTGCAATAAAAATAATTTGTACTTTTGTATAGATCATCATTCGGCAAAAACAAAAGCATTATGAGCAACAAGATTTACCCCATCGGCATACAGAACTTTGAGAAGATTCGCAAAGACGGCTATTTTTATATAGATAAAACAGCGTTGATCTATCAGCTCGTGAAAACCGGGAGTTACTATTTTCTGAGCCGTCCGCGTCGTTTCGGTAAAAGCTTGATGCTTTCTACTCTTGAAGCCTATTTTCAGGGAAAGAAGGAACTGTTCGAAGGACTGGCAATGGAGAAGTTGGAAAAAGATTGGATAAAACATCCTATCTTGCATCTGGACCTGAATATCGGCAAGTATGATGCTCCCGACAGCCTCGACAAAATACTGAACGAAGCGCTGCTGGGTTGGGAAGCTCTTTATGGTTCCCGAGAAGGAGAATCAACTCTTGCCCTGCGTTTCAAAGGGGTTGTAGACCGTGCCTGCAAGTTGACTGGCCAGCGTGTCGTCATCCTTGTAGACGAATACGACAAGCCGTTGCTGCAAGCTATCGGCAATGAGGCTTTGCAGACCGAATACCGTAACACGTTGAAACCTTTTTACGGTGTGCTCAAGACGATGGATGGCAGTATCAAGTTCGGTATGTTGACTGGTGTCACGAAGTTTGGCAAGGTAAGCGTATTCAGTGACCTGAATAACTTGGACGATATTTCGATGCGGAAAGAATATGTTGAAATCTGTGGCATTAGCGATAAAGAAATCCATGACAATCTGGAGATTGAGCTTCACGAATTTGCAGAAGCCCAGAGTTTGACGTATGAGGAACTCTGTGCAGAACTGAAAAAGTATTATGATGGTTATCATTTTACTCATAATACCATCGGCATGTATAACCCGTTCAGTTTGCTTAATGCTTTTAAATACCGGGAGATCGATAATTATTGGTTCGAAACGGGTACCCCTACGTATCTGGTGGAATTGCTGAAAAAACATCATTACAATCTCGAACGGATCGCTTATGAGGAAACGAATGCAGCGGTGCTGAATAGCATAGATGCATCTTCCACCAATCCGATTCCTGTTATTTACCAGAGTGGATATCTTACTATTAAAGACTATAATAAAGAATTTGGTATTTATCGTCTGGGATTCCCAAACCGGGAAGTGGAAGAGGGCTTTATCCAGTTCCTTCTGCCTTATTATGCCAATACGGATAAGGTTGAATCTCCCTTTGAGATACAGAAGTTTGTCTATGAGATACGTGCCGGAGAGGTCGATGCCTTTTTCCGTCGCCTGCAAAACTTTTTTGCCGATACGCCTTACGAGTTGGTAAAAGACCTTGAGTTGCATTATCAGAATGTGCTCTTTATCGTCTTTAAGCTGGTGGGTTTCTATGTAAAAGCGGAATATCATACGAGTGAAGGTCGCGTAGACCTGGTTCTGCAAACGGATAAGTTTATTTATGTGATGGAGTTCAAACTGGATGGTACGGCGGAAGAGGCTTTGCAGCAGATAGACGAAAAACATTATGCACAACCTTTCCTCTCAGACACCCGCAAGCTGTTTAAGATAGGAGTGAACTTCAGCGCTAAAACCCGTAATATCGAACAGTGGATTGTGATATAAAACTGCTTCTGTCCAGCCCTGGTTTCATTGTTTTTTAACCGGCGGCTTTTTATTCCTTGTATATGACCAGCCTAAAATGTGTCTTTAATTCTTTACTTAAATTTATTTTATTTTCATTTTGTCGATTATTTTTTACCGCTTGACTGTAAATCTTGCAACTTATCTGGTTTTGGAAAATTCCTTCATTTTCGGAGAATCTGTTCTTTATAAATTTGCAGCGTTTCCTGTACCAATTGTATTTGTGGGGGTGGGGGATCATATTACTGTCAATTGTCAAACTAAAAGGTATTAATAATGAAAAATTTAAAAGGATTTATTGCAATTGGTATTATTGCAAGTACAGTGTTGTGCGGATGTGGTGGTTCGAAAAAAGCGACAACCCAGTGGAGCGGACCGTCAAAAATGAAGATAGAGCTGGATGAATGTCAGGAATTAGCACAGCAGAAACCTGAGGTTCGGTCTTGGGGAGAGGGGATTAATTTCAGATTGTCAACGGCTTCAAACTATGCGGAAATGCAGGCTCGTGGAAAGTTTGCTCGTGCAATAGCTGCTAAAATAAAAACAGCTCAAGAAGAAAGTGGTTTCACTTATGGGAAATATTCATCGAACATGAAAGAAGGGGCAGGAGTGAGAGATGAAGGTTCTAATAGTAATGAGATGACTTTGCAGGTGGCGGAAGAAACCATAAAGAATACCGTGATTATAAAAACCTCGCAATATTTGCAGGCTGACGGTTCGTATCAGGTTTTTGTATGCCTTGAATATAAAGATGGTGTTTCAAAATTGGCCGATGATATTGTTGATAATGTTAAGCAACGGATTCCTGATGAGGAAAGGATCAAAATGCAATATGAGTTCCAGAAATTTAGAGACCGGGTTGAAGAAGAACTGAAAAAAAGAAATGAGTGATGTTAGCATTTAGGCTACAACGATTGATATTTATTTATATCTGTACTTTTTTTGGGTTTTATGTGCATGCACAAAATATAGAAGATATAAAGAATGATTCAAGATATTATTGCGCCGAAGGTTCAGGGACAACATTGGAAGAGGCTGAGAGTAACGCTTTGGCACAAATCAGCCGCCAGATTGCCGTAAGCATATCTACTCAGTCTCAGGAAACAGACAGAGGAGAGCGGAATAGCGATGGTTCTGTGTCCTCGAGCTACATTCAGGAAGGATCTGTTGCATCTTATTCATTTGCCTCTTTACAGAATGTGAGGATGACTGTGCTGAAAGGGGAACCGAACGCAAAAGTGTTTCGATGGGTAGCGAAGACGGAAGTGGATAAAATGTTTGAAGAGCGCAAAAAGAAAATACTTGATTTTGTGGCTACAGGTAAAGTGGCGGAAGAAAATTTGCAGATAGATGATGCCCTTCGTAATTATTATTGGGCGTTTATGCTTGCAAAAGTGAATCGCGATGCCGTTTATGCAGACTTCAATGGCAAACCATCGAACTGTCTTACGTTTTTGCCTCTGAAGATCAAATCCGTACTTTCCCGGATTAAAGTCTCTTTGGTAGATTGTGCGGGAGACGGGTTTCGTTATCTTGCGCGGATGCGTTTTACCTATAACGATAGGGATGTCGCCAGCTTGCAATTACGTTATTTCGACGGACAATCTTTTATCGGACCGTTGATCGTGAGAGATGGAGAGGGAGAACTGGACCTTGTTTCCTTGCCGGTAGATAATAAGATCGGGATACGTTATGAGTATAGTTTCCGTAAGGAAGCTGAAAATTTGGATGCGGAGCTGCGGGCTATATTTGATAAGTCAACAGTTTTGCCGATTGAAAACGCATTGGTAGAGGTCCCTGTAAAGGTGAACCAGAAACAGAAGTCCATAAAGCCGGATAAGAAATTCGAGGAGGGGGTGACGGCATCTGTCTCTGCCGAATATGCCGACATACAGCCGGAAAAAGTAGGGATGCGCAAGCGGATACCTGTGACAACGGTACAGAACAATGAGGACTATCTAAGTGTATTGCAAAATGTTGAAAATGCAATAAAGACAGGCTCTCCACAAGATGTATATTCTTCTTTTACGACGGAAGGCTATAAAATGTTTGAAACACTGATCAATAAAACCGGAAAAGTGTCTGTAGTCGGTAAGCAGAATTATGAGTTTATCGAAGCGAATGGGCAGATATTGGGGCGATTCTGTAAAGTAAAGATACGCTTCAAAAATGGCCAGACTTTTATGGATAATATTGTCTTTCGTTTCAATAAGGAAAGTGGAAAGATACAGTCGATTGCTTTTGCTCTTACAAAAAAGGCGGAAGATGATATTTTTAATGCAGCATCTTCGTGGACTGAAATCTCGCGTTATACAATCTTGCAGTTTATGGAAGATTATCAGACAGCTTATGCATTGAAGCGGCTCGATTATATTGAGAAGATATTTTCCGATGATGCTTTAATCATAACAGGGACGGTCTTGACTTCTGTTTCAAGTCCGGAGATTGAAGGTACGCAGATCAATTTGAAGCGTGATAACATCCGTTATACCAAACAAAGTAAGCAACAATATCTTGCTAAATTGCGTAGGCACTTCAATGAGAGGGAATATATTCATCTCATATTTGAACATAATGTGACACAGATGATTAACGCTCCAAGATTGCCTGTCGGTACGGCTTTCGCCATACAGATCAATCAAATATATAACTCTCCTGTCTATTCGGATAAGGGTTTTCTGACATTAGTATTGGATGCATCGAAGAAATTACCTTTAATACATATAAGAATGTGGCAACCTGAAAAATCTGATATGTTGAGTTTAAGTGAATTTATAAACGAATTAGAATTTTAATTGAACGATTATGAAAAAAATAGTATTGTTCTTTTTATTTGCAATAGTGGTACTTCCCGGTTATAGCCAGGAAAAACAAGAAGATCAACTTCAATTGCATTCTTTTAAAGAGTCGAGATCTCTGGGGGGATTGGAAAATATAGGAACACGTTTCTTTGATGGAGAGTGGCCTAAGGATGTAAATGGCGATAAAGATTGTGCGTGGGTACGTGTGACATTTGAGAATATGCCGATAGACGATGCTGCAAATGTCAAGTTTAATTTTGGAAATAGTGCCCCGATTAAAGAAACCCGGAATCGTTTGAATTATGATGAAAAAGAAATATGGATTTTTGTAACGCCTACAGATGCCGCTATAATGGAGGCGCAGCTTGATCATGGTACGATTGCTAAGAGTAATCGTTTGTATAGCTTGAGCCTGAAGCCGAAAGGCGTGTATGATGTTGTGCTGAAAAACAATAAGACTGCCACAATTTTTATTTCTTCAAATCCTACAGGAGTGACTGTTTTGATGGATGATCGGGAGATCGGCCGGACTCCGGTGCAGCCCTCCGGTGTATCTTATGGTAAACATTCTTTGGTCTTTACTAAAGATGGAAAGATGCTGAAAAAGGAGACGATTGAGGTGGCGGATGGTAATATCAGATTCGACAGTTATGATTTCCGGGAGCGTAAAGTCGTCCATTTGGAAAGTGATCCGAGTGGAGCGGATATATACGTAGATGGTGAAAATGCACTGAAAGGTCGTACTCCGATGGATCTGGAATTACCTTACGGTCTACATAGTATTGTCGCTGTCGTTAGTGCCGATAAACGTGATACGCTGGCCCTCACAGTAGGTGATAATACATCAAAAGTAATGTTACGCCCCGTTAAGAAAAAGTCTGTTGAATTATATGCATCCTATCAAGGTGGACGTGTAAATGCCCGATTAGATGTTTCTAACTTGGATGGTTCATATACAGTTGATCCTGATGAATTAAAAGAAGCGAAACCTTCTTATCATTTGAATTTACCGTATGGACGATATAAATTCAGGATGTCATATGCCGGGAACTATAAAGAAAAAACAGCACGGGTAAAGGCCAATAGTCAATCCAAGTATGAATTCTTGATAAAACCTAAAAACTCTATTGTCTGGCCTTGGCAACGCGAGTATGACTCTGCTCCGATGGGATTTTCTATGGGATATGTAACGAAACAATGGGTTACTTCGGGTGAAGGATCAAGAGTGAAAGAAGATGTATGGGGGCGTGAAAATAAAAGGCTGCATGGTCTCAGGTAGGGTTGCATTTTCAGCCTTGCTTCAGTTGGGGGTTGGGGCTGTACACCGGATTGTTTTACGAGTGCTATATGTCATGGGACGACGAGATGAAGGATAACGGTTACTTGGATAAGTTTGTGGAACACTGCGCTTATATGCCTGTCCATGCTTATTATCGTATCCCTTTTGCTGAAAAAGTCGCATTGTCCGTACATGGTGGTATTGGTTTGGATTATGGTATCCATGCAGCGTTCAGTTCGTCGGAAGATGGAGACAATACGGAGCCTGTAACTGATTATTACGGACAAGAGGCTTGGCCTAACCGTTTTAATCTTTCAGCAGAGGTCGGATTGGGGATGCGTGTTGGCCCGGTGCAGGTAAATGCTTCATATTCCAAAGGGCTGACTGACCATAAGTTTTATGCAGATCAGGGAAGTTTCAAAACAGTCCAAAACAAATTGGGACTTAGCGTTTCATGGGTGTTTGGTGCTAATTAATGAGTTATGCAAAAAACAGTGTACATATTGTCTATTTGTGCCTTGATCTCTTGTGAGGTTAAGGCACAAAGCAATTTTGAGGAATTCAAGAAAAAAACTGAAAGTGAATATTCTTCATTTAAAAAAGCGAAAGAAAAGGAGTTTGAAGACTTCCGGAATAAGATAAATGAAGAGTATGCGGCTTTTATGAAAAAAGCGTGGAAAGAGTTTGATGCAATCAAAGGTGTTCCCATGCCTAAGGATGACAAACCGGTTCCTCCTGTTATTTATCCGGAGGAAGATAAAAATAAGCCGATTAAGGATAATCCCAAACCTTTTGAAGAGATTATTCCGATTGTTAAGCCTGTTCCGCAGCCTGAACCGATTGCACCGATAGAAGATACTCCAAAGCCGGTTGATGTTTACTTTTCATTTAATTTCTTTGGAACAGATCTGAAAGTGCGTCTGGAGGAGAAACATCGTTTTAGCCTTCGAAGTTGCAGCAAAAACGATATTGCTAAAACATGGACGATTTTGTCTGGCGAGCGTTATAATAATGTTATTAATGATTGTCTCTCGATAAGGAACCAAAATAGATTGTGCGATTGGGCCTATTTGTTGATGCTGCGTGATCTGTCAAGAGCTTTTTTTAGGGGATGTGATAATGAGGCTACCTTATTTACAGCTTTTCTTTATTGCCAGTCCGGATATAAGATGAGGTTGGCTAATGCGGATAACAAGCTCTATTTATTGTATGCCAGTGAACATATTATATATAAGAAAAGTTTTTGGATAGTGGATGATGAAAAATTTTATCCGTTGGATTGCGACCTGAAACAGTTATATATTTGCCAGGCTTCATATCCGAAAGAAAGGCCTCTTTCTTTACAGGTGAATACAGAACAGAAATTAGCCACAAACACATCCCCCGAACGGGATTTACAATCTAAACGTTTTCCGGAAGTGAAGGCGACAGTACATACAAACCGGAATCTGATCCGTTTTTTCGATACCTATCCTACGTCAATGATAAATGAAGATTTCGGTACGAGGTGGGCTATGTATGCCAACACTCCGTTAAGCCAGGAGGCTAAAAGCTCTTTGTATCCGGCCTTGAAGAGTGTTGTGACAGGCAAGTCCCAGATTGATGCCGTCAATCGGTTGTTGAATTTTGTCCAGACTGCTTTTGTTTATGAGTATGATGATAAGGTCTGGGGGTATGATAGAGCGTTTTTTGCGGATGAAACTCTTTTTTATCCTTATTGTGACTGTGAAGACCGGTCCATCCTCTTTTCCCGGTTGGTGCGGGATTTGTTGGGATTAAAGGTCGTGTTGATTTATTATCCGGGACATCTGGCAACAGCCGTTCATTTTTCGGAAAATGTGACCGGTGATTACGTTGCGATAAATGGCACACGTTATGTTATTTGTGATCCTACATTTATAGGGGCCCCTGTTGGTAGGACTATGCCGGATATGGATAATGCGACAGCAAAGGTGATCTTGTTGGAATAATGGATAATAGCCGCAGGTTAAAAAAACTGCGGCTTTTTTTATTCCTTGTATATCCCCCGCCTAAACCGTATCTTTGCCTGAAAATTATACCATCTATGGATTTCCGTCTGAAAGTATTTCATAGCGTAGCCACGAATCTAAGCTTTACGAAGGCTTCAAAAGAGCTGTTTATCAGTCAACCGGCTATCAGTAAACATATCCACGAATTGGAGGTGCAATATAAAACGCCATTGTTCGACCGGGTGGGCAGCCGTATCGCACTCACTCATGCCGGCGAACTGTTGCTGTCGCATACGAAGCTGTTGCTTTCTGCTTACCGGCAGATGGATTTCGAGATGAATCTGCTGACGGATAATTTTAGCGGTGAGCTACGGTTAGGGGCCAGTACGACTATCTCGCAGTATGTGCTCCCGCCTGTCCTTTCCTCTTTTATCCAGAAATTTCCGGAGATTAAAATTTCTTTGCAGAACGGGAACAGCCGTGACATTGAACAAGCCTTGCGGGAAGGAAGGATCACACTCGGGCTGGTGGAAGGGACGGCACATCAGAGTACGCTTCATTATACGCCTTTTATGAAAGACGAGCTGGTCGTCGTAGCACATACCGGCAGTTCGTTGGCTGTTTACGACGAGATTACGATTGAGCAGCTTTGCACCTTGCCGCTTGTTTTGCGCGAGAACGGTTCGGGTACGCTCGATGTGGTGGAGGCGGCTCTGGCAGAGCACCAAGTTAAGTTGTCGCAGTTGAACGTATTGTTACAGATGGGAAGTACGGAAAGTATTAAGTTGTTTCTGGAGAACTCTGACGCGTTGGGAATTGTTTCTATTCGTGCCGTGACCCGTGAACTGATGTCCGGACGGCTGAAGGTGATCGAAGTGGACGGTTTCCGGGCCGAGCGGATGTTTGCCTTTGCCGAGCCGCAAGGACAGAACGGGGGAGTGGAAGAAAGCTTTATCCGCTATGCCTGTCAATGTTGGTGATAACCTTGCGTTATACCCTATAAAAACATATTAGGAAAGGATACCGGGAAAAAGCCTTACTTTTGCCGCCGGTTATAAAAGTAATGGATTTTAAACTTAATTGATTATGTTTAGCGAAAAAAGGAGTAACGTACTTCATGGTATTCTGTTGATAGCTCTCTTCTCTTGTTCTGCATTCTATATAGCAGAATTTCCCTTTGTCAAGAATCTCTCTTTCAGTCCGCTGATTGTCGGTATCATATTGGGTATGATATATGCGAACAGCTTGCGTAACCATTTGCCGGAGACATGGGTGCCGGGAATCCTGTTCTGTACGAAACAGGTGTTGCGTGCCGGTATCGTGTTGTATGGTTTCCGGTTGACATTCCAGAGTGTGGTCGCAATCGGGCTTCCTGCTATCCTGATCGATACGATAATCGTGACGGCTACGATTTTTATCGGTCTGTTTGTCGGACGGCTGATGAAGATGGACCGGGATTTGGCTTTGCTGACCTCTACGGGGAGTGCCATTTGCGGTGCGGCAGCCGTATTGGGAGCTGAACCGGTGGTAAAAAGCGAACCGCATAAAACTGCTGTTGCCGTTTCGACTGTCGTTATCTTCGGGACTTTGTCCATGTTTATCTATCCGGCGATGTACCGTTCCGGTATTCTGGACCTGACGCCTGAACAGATGGGACTTTATACCGGGTCGACCCTGCATGAGGTGGCGCATGTGGTAGGTGCCGGCAATGCGATGGGAAAAGAGATTTCGGATACAGCCATTATCGTGAAGATGATCCGTGTCATGATGTTAGCTCCCGTATTGGTGATCATGAGTTTGGCTTTGGCACGTACCGCTGTGAAAGCTGTTTCCAATGGAGTGAAAGGAGCTGACGTTGCGAAACGTGGCAAGATTACGATTCCCTGGTTTGCATTCGGGTTCCTGGCCGTGATCGGCTTTAACTCTTTTGATTTGCTTCCCCATGCGGTTGTAGACGGGATTAATAATGTGGATACATTTATGTTAACGATGGCTATGACGGCGTTAGGCGCGGAAACCAGTATCGAGAAGTTTAAAAAGGCCGGCGCGAAACCTTTCATCCTGGCTACGGTGTTGTATATCTGGTTGCTTGGAGGCGGTTATTTGTTGGCTAAATATTTGGTTTAATATACACTCGAAAAGGGCACTTTGAAAGGTTTGTTAATTGGGAATTGAAAATTATCCGTTTGTGTTCTATAAATTATTACCTTTGTGGCTCAATGCAATTTATTGAGAGTCGGATATTGTTATTCAATTCTCAATTTTTCAATTAACAAGAAATGGCTTCAAAGGTAACAAAAGGTATCATAATTTCATTTTGGGTGCTGTTTGCTGCAGCAGTAGGTGTCGTAGTTTTGCTGTTCTCGGCAATCGCCAATGGTTCGATAGGCTATATGCCTCCGGTCGAACAGCTTGAGAATCCGATTGATAAATATGCTTCACAGGTAATCTCTGCCGATGGAAAGACACTCAGCACTTATGCCCACAGTCAGGATAACCGTATTTTCGTCAACTATAACGATCTATCGCCTGATCTGGTGAAGGCATTGATTGCCACCGAAGATGTTCGCTTTGCCGAACACAGCGGTATCGACGCGCAGGGATTGTTTCGTGCAGTTGTCAAACGTGGTCTTCTGATGCAGAAGAGCGGCGGTGGCGGTAGTACTATCACACAGCAGTTGGCGAAACAGTTGTTCTCGCCGAGTGCCGACAACGTGATGGAACGCTTGTTCCAGAAGCCGATCGAGTGGGTGATCGCTGTCCAGCTGGAACGTTTCTATACGAAGGAAGAGATTATCAATATGTATCTGAATAAGTTCGACTTCCTCTATAATGCCGTCGGTATCCAGTCGGCCGCCCGTGTCTATTTCGGCAAGACTCCCAAAGATTTAAAGACGGAAGAGGCGGCAACGCTTGTCGGGATGTGTAAGAACCCGTCCTATTTTAATCCGAAGCGCCACAGCGAGCGGACGCGCGGACGCCGGAACACGGTGTTGGACCAGATGTTGAAAGCCGGCTATCTCTCGCAGGCCGAGTGCGATTCGTTGAAAGCCTTGCCGTTGACACTTCATTTCAGCCGTATGGACCATAAAGATGGCCTGGCTCCCTATTTCCGCGAATACCTGCGCCTGACATTGACGGCAAAAAAGCCCGAGCGCAAGAACTACCGGGGCTGGCAGATGCAGCAGTTCAGAGAAGATTCGCTTGCCTGGGAAACGAATCCTGCATATGGCTGGTGTAACAAAAACAAGAGACCGGACGGAGAGTTCTATAACCTGTACACCGACGGTCTGAAGATATATACGACTATCGATTCACGCATGCAGCAGTATGCCGAGGAGGCTGTCCGTGAACATATCGGAGGCTATTTGCAAGATGCTTTCTTCAAAGAGAAAAAAGGAAAGAATTACGCTCCGTTCTCCCGCGATTTGCGTCAGGGCGAGGTCGATACGATTTTTATGCGCGCCATGCACCAGACCGACCGTTACCGGTCGATGAAAAGTGCGGGAGCGAGCGAGAAAGAGATAAAGGCCGCTTTCAATGAACCTGCCGAAATGCGTGTGTTCAGTTGGGGTGGCGAGATCGATACGGTTATGTCGCCGTTGGATTCGATCCGCTATTATAAAAGTTTCCTGCGTACCGGGTTTATGTCGATGGACCCGCGTACCGGCTATGTGAAAGCCTATGTCGGGGGAATCGATTATAACGATTTCCAGTATGATATGGTCAACGGCGGACGCCGCCAGATCGGTTCGACTATCAAACCTTTCCTCTATTCGTTGGCGATGATCGAAGGGATCAGCCCCTGCGACGAGATGCTGCACGTACAGCAACGTCTGACGGACGAGAACGGACGGCTTTGGGAACCGCGTAATGCGAATAAGAAACGTGTCGGCGAGATGGTTTCCGTACAGTGGGGGTTGCAGAACTCCGACAACTGGGTGACGGCCTGGTTAATGGGGCAGTTGTCTCCTTATACGTTTGTCCGCTTGTTGCATTCGTTCGGCTTGAAGAACGAGATGGACCCTGTGATCTCGATCTGTCTGGGTACGCCGGATGTGTCGGTCGGCGAGATGGTGAGCGCTTATACGACATTTGCCAATAAAGGTATCCGCGTCGAACCGCTGTATATCACCCGTATAGAAGATTCCTATGGAAATACGATTGCGAACTTCAACCCGCAGATGAGCGAAGTGTTGACGGAAGATGCTTCCTATAAGATGCTCCATATGCTGAAAAACGTAATAGACGGCGGTACCGGTAGCCGTGTCCGCTTCCGTTATGGCATCAAGGCGCCGATGGGAGGAAAGACCGGTACGACGCAGAATAACTCCGACGGCTGGTTTATGGGTTTCACACCGAGCCTTGTGTCCGGAGTCTGGGTAGGCGGTGAGGACCGTTCCATCCACTTCGACCGTATGTCCGAAGGCCAGGGCGCCAGCATGGCGTTGCCGATTTACGGACTTTATATGCAGAAAGTCTATGCCGACAAGACATTGGGCTACTCGCAGGAAGAAGACTTTGAAATCCCCGAACAATATCAGAACCCCTGCAAGATGACCACCGAAGAAGAGCGCAAACAAACGCCAACGGATGTCGGGGGCATAGATAAGATGTTCGAGTAAATTTTTATACTTGTCTGAGAAAAAACGGCTCCTATCTGAAAAAATATCGGACAGGAGCCGTTTTTTTTCAGACAGGAGCCATTTTTTATAATCCCTTACTGTGTTAATTTAGTTTCTTATCCTGTCCGTTTCTGGAAAATATTTGTTAGATTTGTGAGTGTTAACTTCTAATGACGCGGGATATGAAACGTGAGACTATTATTTCTCAATTAAATGACAAGGACAAGATCTTTGATTTTGTCGTGATTGGCGGCGGTGCTACCGGTCTGGGTGTGGCACTGGATGCTGCCACCCGCGGATACAGTGTCGCTTTGTTTGAACGCTCGGACTTCACGAAGGGAACTTCCAGCCGGAGTACGAAACTGGTGCATGGAGGTGTCCGTTATCTGGCACAAGGCGATGTCGCTTTGGTTCGTGAAGCGTTGCGCGAGCGGGGTTTGCTCCGCCGGAATGCCCCCCACCTGGTGAAAGACCAGCTCTTCCTGATCCCTTGCTACCGTTGGTGGGAAGGGCCTTTTTATACAATCGGACTGGTACTTTATGATTTGATGGCGCGTGGCCTGAGCTTAGGACGCTCTGTCTGCATCGGGCCTAAGCGGGCTATCCGTACGATACCGATGCTTCGCCGTAAGGGGATGACAGCCGGGGTGCTCTATCATGACGGGCAGTTCGATGATTCGCGGTTAGCGATCAATCTGGTTCGTACGGCTGTCGACGCCGGAGCCTGTGTTTTGAATTATATGAACGTGTTTTCCTTGCTGAAAGAAGAAGGGAAGATATCGGGTGTGCAGGTGCGCGATGAGGAAACCGGAACGGTTTATTCCGTACAGGCCCGTTCCGTTATCAATGCGACAGGTGTGTTTGCCGATGAGATCCTGCAAATGGATAAACCGGGCAAGCGTCCGACCGTCCGCCCCAGCCAGGGAGTACACCTGATACTCGACGCTTCTTTCCTGGATAGCGATTGTGCGGTGATGATCCCCAAGACATCCGACGGACGCGTGCTCTTTGCTGTCCCCTGGCATAATAAGGTGGTGGTCGGAACGACCGATACGCTGATGGACCATGCCGAAACAGAGCCGGTTGCGCTCGAACAGGAAATACAGTTTATACTCGATACCGCCGGAAAATACTTGACACGAGCTCCACAGCGGAGTGATGTCTTGTCGGTGTTTGCCGGACTCCGTCCCCTTGCCGCTCCCCGCAACGAAGGTAAGAAAACGAAAGAGATTTCCCGGAGCCATAAACTTATCCGGGAGAAATCCGGTTTAATCACCATTATCGGAGGGAAATGGACTACCTACAGAAAGATGGCACAAGACACGTTGGATTATGCGATCCGTTATATGCATGTGCCGACAAAGGACTGTGTGACGGAACGTTACCCTGTGCACGGCTCGCGTCCGAACCCCGATTTCTCCGATCCTCTGTATGTCTACGGAACGGATGCCGATGAAATCCGGACGTTGGTCGCCTCTTCGCCGGAAATGGGGGAGAAGCTCCATCCCGCATATGCCTTTACCAGAGGGGAAGTGGTCTGGATTGTCCGCAATGAAATGGTGCGGACGCTGGAAGATGTGCTGGCCCGTCGCCTGCGTATCCTCTTTATGGATGCGCGTGCCGCGATGAAGATGGCCCCTGCCGTTGTGGCTATCCTGGCAAAAGAACGGGGAAAAGATGAAGTTTGGCAGGCAGCCCAGTTGGACGACTTCAACCGGGTGGCTTCCCATTATAATATATTGAATTGATAATCAAAAGAAACGGATGATATGAATTTCAGAAATAAATATGTGCTGGCTATCGACCAGGGAACAACCTCTTCAAGGGCGATCCTTTTCAACCACCAGGGGGCTATCATCACACTGGCGCAGAAAACGTTTCAGCAGTATTTCCCTAAACCCGGCTGGGTGGAGCATGATCCGAACGAGATCTGGTACACGCAGTCGTCCGCCATCAAGGAAGCGATGGCAAAAGCGGATGTGACGGATACCCATATCGCTTGTATCGGTATTGCCAATCAACGTGAAACGACGATCATATGGGATCGCGAAACCGGTTTCCCGGTCTATAACGCCATCGTCTGGCAAGACCGGCGTACGGCCGATTATTGCGAGCAGTTGAAGGCACAGGGGTATGCCTCGATGATCCAGCAAAAGACAGGCTTGGTGATCGATGCCTATTTTTCCGCAACCAAGATACGCTGGATTCTGGATCATGTGAAAGGTGTCCGCGAGCGGGCTGAACGTGGAGAGCTCTGTTTCGGAACGGTCGATTCCTGGCTGGTCTGGAAGCTGACGCGCGGGACGGAATTTATTACGGACATCACGAATGCTTCCCGCACAATGCTGTTCAATATTCATACGCAGGAGTGGGACAATGAACTGCTCGAGCTTTTCCATATTCCGGCCTCGATGATGCCCGAAGTGAAAAGCAGCAGCGAAGTCTATTGCGAGACTTCTACGCCTATTTTCAAGACCGGTATTCCGGTGTCCGGTATGGCGGGTGACCAGCAGGCCGCCTTGTTCGGACAGCTTTGTACGGATATCGGCATGATCAAGACAACTTACGGGACGGGCTGTTTCATGATTCTGAATACGGGAAGCCGCCCGGTTCTGTCGCAGAACAACCTATTGACGACGATTGCCTGGAAGCTGGACGGCAAGGTGACGTATGCCCTGGAAGGCAGTGTCTTTGTCGGTGGAGCTGTCGTACAATGGTTGCGTGATGAGTTGGGTGTGATACAGAGTGCTGCCATAACAGAGCAATTGGCCAATTCCGTACCAGATAACGGAGGGGTTTATTTTGTCCCGGCATTGACCGGCTTGGGGGCTCCTTATTGGGATCAGTATGCCCGCGGTGCGATCATTGGCATTACGCGTGGGACGAGTGTCGCCCATCTGACCCGTGCCGCTCTCGAAGGTATTTGCTACCAGGTCTACGATGTCCTGATGGCCATGGAAAACGATATACATGCCAAGCCGAAAGAGATACGCGTGGACGGCGGTGCGATTGCCAATAATTTCCTGATGCAGTTCCAGGCGGATATTTGCCGTTGCCCGGTGGTGCGTCCGCGGGTGTTGGAGACGACAGCTTTGGGTGCCGCTTATCTGGCGGGGCTTGCTATCGATTACTGGAAAGATGTCGACGAGTTGAAAGATCAATGGTCGTTGGACAATATCTTCAGTGCCGAAATGCATGAAGAGACGGCCGAAGCCTTGCTTTCCGAATGGCATAAGGCGGTGGGAAGATCCTTAAACTGGGCAACATAATTCATAATTCAAATAACTGTGACTCCATTTATAGCAGAATTATTAGGAACCATGCTTCTGATCCTGATGGGAGGAGGCGTTGTAGCGAATGTATGCCTCGGTAAGACCAAAGGGCATGGCGCCGGCTGGATGGCGATAACGACAGCCTGGGCTTTGGGTGTGTTTATCGGAGTAGTGGTGGCCGGGCCGTATAGCGGGGCGCATCTCAATCCGGCGGTTTCCATCGGGTTGGCTATCGGTGGGACGTTTCCCTGGTGCGACGTTTGCCAGTATGTGATTGCCCAGATGTTGGGGGCGGCTTTAGGTGCGCTTTTAGTCTGGCTTGTTTATAAAGACCATTTTGAGGCGACGGACGATCCGGATGCCATATTGGGCGTGTTCTGTACCAGTCCGGCCATTCGCCATCCGGCGATTAATTTCCTGACGGAAGCGGTCGGGACTTTTGCCCTGATGTTTGTCGTGTTCTATATCACGGGCGGCGAATTAGCGTTGAAGGATAGCAACAGTACGTTGCCGATCGGTTTGGGGTCCGTAGGGGCGTTGCCGGTGGCGTTTACGGTCTGGGTGATCGGGTTGTCGCTGGGTGGCCCGACAGGTTATGCGATTAATCCGGCCCGCGATTTGGCTCCCCGTTGCATGCATGCCCTTCTGCCGATAAAAGGGAAAGGCGGCAGCCAATGGGGGTATGCCTGGATTCCGGTGTTGGGACCGATTGCCGGGGCGGCCGTAGCAGCTATGTTATACTATATTCTATAATTATATACCATGAATGTACGAAATAAAGTTTCCGTCTTTTTGTTCTCTCTTGTAGCGATCCCTTTGTTCGCACAAACACCGCAACAGGAGTTGGAGCGGCTTCAACAAAACTATATCCAGTCTTTGGTCTCGAACGATGACGGGACGGCCTCTTTGGTTGAGCTCCTGTCCGGCATCCAACCGGAAACAGAGATCGCGGACCAGGTAGTAGTCGAGCTCCACCAGCGTTATCCATTTAACATAGAAAAGATAACAGCCTATATGGAAACGATCCGGGAGGACGGTTCCTGGCCGGATATCGATTATAACGATCAGAAGCGGTCGGGCTGGTCAGTCAAGGCACATGCCGACAGGGTATTGGAACTTGCCAAACTCTACAAGGCGGAAGATGGCGATTGCCATTGGGGGCCTAAACTCCAAGCAGTCATTCATCAGGCCTTCGGTTATTGGTTTCGTGAGAAGCCGGTTTGCAAGAACTGGTGGTACAACGAAATCGGGATTCCCAAAACATTGGGTCCGGCTTTCCTCTTGATGAAAAACGAATTGGATGCGAAGGAAAAGGCGGCAGCTATCGAAGTGATGGAGAATGCCAAGTTCGGAATGACGGGGCAAAACAAAGTGTGGTTGGCCGGAAACGTACTGATACGCGGTCTGCTGCAGGACGATTTTGAATTGGTGAAGGCTGCCCGCGATACGATTGTTTCCGAGATTACGATCGGGACGCAGGAAGGGATCAGAAGTGACTGGAGTTTCCATCAGCACGGGCCACAGCAGCAGTTCGGCAATTACGGCTTGGCCTTCCTGACCGAGATGAGTTCCTTCTCCGGTCTGTTTGCCGGAACGGTTTTTGCCTTGAACAAGGAACAGCAGGATATCCTGAATTCTTTCCTGCTGAACGGCTATCGCTGGATTGTCTGGCGAGGCTACATGGATATCAATGCGCTTGACCGCCAACTTTTCCATAGCGGACAGATTCATAAGGCATTCAGCCTGGCGTTTGCGACAAATGCCTGATGCGGGGAAGTGGAGCGGAAGATATCAGCCGGATGAACGATTTCCTTCAAGACAACTATGCTCCCGAAAAGGAGGGGAGCCGCTTCACCGGACATAAGCATTTCTGGGATTCGGACCAGACCATCCATCGCTCCCCGGCCTGGATGGCTTCCGTCAAGATGGCCTCCTGGCGGGTGATCGGGACGGAACTTATTAATGAAGATAACCTGAAAGGTTTCTATATGGCGGACGGTGCGCTCTATACCTATTGCCGGGGTGATGAGTATCTGAATATTTTCCCGTTCTGGGATTGGCGCAAGATACCGGGTATCACCTCCTATGAGAGCGATGCTCCCGTTCCCGCCTTTTTCCGTTATGGGGAGCATGTGCGGAATAAGACGGCTTTTGTCGGAGGCGTGACGGACGGGCATACGGGGATGACGGCCATGGTCCTGGACCGTGACGGATTGCAAGCCCGCAAGTCGTGGATCTTTACCGATGATTATGTTCTTTGTCTCGGTGCCGGTATCCACTCGGACAGTACATTGGCTGTTACAACCTCCATTGACCAACGTGTCAAGCATGGCGATTTGCTTCGTTATGAGCATAAAGGCTGGGTTCCGGTAAACGGGACTTACACCTCTTCCCAGGAAAAGCAGCGGTTCTTCCATGACAATACAGGCTATATCGTGTTGCAGCCGGCCACCTGTGTGGCTGTTTCGGAAAAGCGCTCCGGTCGTTGGTGCGATTTTATGGGCTCGTATGCACCTGCTACCGTGGAGGGTGAGATCGTCGGTTTGCATATCGAGCATGGAAGGGCGGATAATGCCGGCTACCAATATCTGATCCTTCCTGCCTCTTCTGCTGAAAAGACGGCGGCTTTCTCCACACAGGATATAGAGGTGATCCGCAACGACCGGTCGGTTCAGGCTGTCGGCCTCGGCGGTTGTTTCTATGTGACGGCGTATGAACCGCAAAAGCTGGACTTGCGGCATGACCTGCAAGTGGATATCCTGACACCGGGCATTTATATGTTCCGCCGGGATCGTGGCGACTGGCAGATTGAGGCTGCCGATCCGACGCATAAACAAATTAGCTTATCACTTAACATCAACGGCCGGGATGTGAAAATCGTATTCCCTTCCAGTCATCCGCTGGGAAAGAGCATTTCCGTTCATCCGTTTATCCGTGCTCCGTTTGTCAAAGGCATAAAAGTCGATGGAAAGAGCGACGACTGGAATATCCCATCTGCCGTACGCGGGCTTATCGCTCCCTGGGACGGAGCGGTGAAAGACAGCACGGCTTTTTATGTCTGCCATGATAAAAAGAACCTGTATTTCCTGTATGAAGTATCCGATACGACTTTGGTATATAATAACGAAAAGACGGAGGCTTCCGTCGGAAGCAGCGACCGCGTTGAATTTTTCTTTAGCAAAGATCCGGAAATGAAAACCTACTATTGTGCAGAAATCGACCCGCAGGCAAGGTGATGGACTATGAAGCGCATCACTACCGGAAGTTTGATGGCAGTTCGAACTTTAAAGATTTGAAAGTGGCTACTTATATCGGTAAGGATTCTTACCGTGTGGAAGGTTCCCTTTCATTGAAATCATTAAAAGATTTAGGGCTGGTTTCTCCGGAAGGCGAGATTCGCATGGGCGTTTACCGGGCGGATTATTTCGGAAATAAGGATGACCAGGTAATCTGGTCTTCCTGGATTGTGCCCGAAGCGACCGAACCGGATTTCCATATCCCGTCTTCCTTGGGCATATTGAGGTTAGAATAGAAGATTTCCGTACCTTTGTCGTGACTAAAATAAAAAAGATATGAATAAGACACTGATAAAAAACGCCACTATCATCAATGAAGGCCGCACCTTTACCGGTTCGGTGCTGATCGAGGATGATAAGATTGCCGCTGTTTACGAGGAACTGTTCCGGCTTCAGCCGAAGATGGTCAGGTGATCGATGCGACGGGTAAGCTTCTGCTTCCGGGTGCCATCGACGACCAGGTGCATTTCCGTGATCCCGGACTGACACATAAAGGCGATATCGCCAGCGAAAGCCGTGCCGCCGTAGCCGGTGGAGTGACTACCTTCATGGATATGCCGAACACGAAGCCGCAGACAACCACCCTTGCCGACTTGGAATGGAAATTCCGGCGGGGAGCGGAGGCTTCGGCAGCCAACTATTCTTTCTTCTTTGGCGGGACCAACGATAATATGGACGAGATCCGCAAGCTGGACCGGAGCCGTGTTCCTGGGCTGAAGCTTTTCCTGGGCTCTTCAACCGGCAATATGCTGGTCGATAAGAAGGAAAGCCTCGAACGTATCTTCGGTGAAGCCGGTATGTTGATCGCCATCCATGCCGAAAAGGAGGAGGTGATCAAACGGAACATAGCCCATTATACCGGCCTGTACGGGGAGGATCTGGATATATCTTTCCACAGTAAAATCCGCAGCGAAGAAGCCTGCTATGCCTCTTCGTCCGAAGCGGTGGAGCTGGCGACCCGATTGAATTCCCGCCTGCATATCCTGCATCTCTCGACGGCAAAAGAGCTTACTTTGTTAAGCAATAAGCTTCCGCTGAGCGAAAAGAAGATTACAGGGGAAGTCTGTGTGCATCACCTTTGGTTCCATGACGGCGATTATGAATTGTTCGGTAACCGTATCAAATGGAATCCGTCTATCAAAACACTGGCAGACCGTACCGCATTGCGCGAAGCCGTCAATAATAACACGATCGATATTGTGGCGACCGACCATGCTCCCCATCTGCTTTCGGAGAAGGAGGGGAGTTGCCTGAAAGCCGCTTCCGGCGGACCGCTTATCCAACACTCGCTGATCGTGATGCTGGAATTGGCGATGGAAGGACGTTTCACCTACGAGAAGGTGGTGGAAAAGATGGCGCATATGCCTGCCGAACTGTTCCACGTCGATCGTCGAGGATATATCCGCCCCGGCTACTATGCCGACCTTGTCCTGGTCGACCCGAAAGAAACCTGGACGGTTGCCAAAGACAATATCTTATACAAATGCGGCTGGTCTCCTTTTGAAGGCTATACCTTCCATCATGCCGTTTGGAAGACATTCGTCAACGGACAACTGGCTTATACCGATGGCCGGGTGGATGACGCGGTCCGCGGGATGGAAGTGAAGTATATCAGTTGATATCAATCAGTTTGTGTGTTTGCAAGCTGAGACGCCAAAGGGGGTGGTGGAGGATGTACTCTACCACCTCTTTTGTGTTTTGGCAGGAACAGGGTTGAAGGAAATGCCAGGAGGCTTCCAGGTTGGCATAGGCTGTCAGGTCTTGTCCCGTATAGACCACTTTTATTTCGTCGATATACGTCAGCCGCAACGGTGCGCCTTTCGGGGAGCAGGTCACCCAGTCGATGCCTTCGGGTAGCGGATTCGTACCGTTTGTTTCGATACATATATATTTCCCCGCCTGGTGCAACAGGTCGATAAAGGCCTGGTCGATCCATAAGGAAGGCTCGCCGCCTGTCAGTATGACAACGTTGGAAGGATAGGCCGAGACGGCTTGCAGGATTTCTTCGTCAGACATCAGCGTCCCGTCTTCATGGCGGGTATCACAGAAACTGCATTTCAGGTTACATCCGGAGAAACGGATGAATACGGCAGGTGTCCCCGTATGGAAGCCTTCACCCTGGAGGCTGTAGAATATCTCGTTAATCTTTCTCATAGATAGCCGTGTTTCCTTCTGATTCCTGAACTTCTACTTTATAACAGGTGGGGAGCTGGTCGCATATCCACCTGGCGATATTCTCGCTGTCGGGTTGAAAGGGAGTACCTCGTTGAGGTTCCGGTGGTCCAGCTGGTCTTTTACGATGCGTTTGATATGGCTGAAGTCGACCACCATGCCGTTCGGGTTCAATTCTTCGGAACGGCAATATACAGTGATAATCCAGTTGTGACCATGCAGATTCTCACATTTGCTCGGATAGGAAAGCGACAGACTATGTGCTGCCGAAATCTCCATTCGTTTGATAACGGTATACATACGATAAAACTGTTTTAGAATTTATGTCAGCCCCTAATGTCACCTCGGCGCAGGCTGCAAATTTACTCAAAAAATCCTGTTGGAGAGCTGTACTTAGTGTATTGAAATCTTAAAATATATATGTTCCGTTTGTATGTCATTAAAACTGTATGTCAAAGAAATTTTTTCGAAAAACAAGCCTTTTTGTTGCAAAATAAAAAATATATGCGTTAATTTGATTCAGAATCAAAGATATGAGGTGGTTTTGAACGCTCTGAACCGGTTTTCCGGCAGCAAGACCATATTGTTAAAAAATAGAAGAAGCTGCAAATAAGTTTCGATAATCTTAAAAATGTGTTTTATAATATCTTTTTTTATTTGTTCAGTAATTTAAAATGCCTCATCTTTGCATGCAGATAACCTAAACAATCTTTTTGCCTTAAAGACTAATACCTATTAAAACCTTAAAGAGGACCTTTGAGAAAAGGTCCTCTTTATGTTTTTAGAGGGTTACTCTTCCGTCTCTTCTATCTTTGACGATATTTTTCCGATCGCATCGTTCAGCCGTTCTTCCGGTGGGATGACATTGAAGTTCCCCCAAAATTTTTCATCGTACGTAAATTCGGTTTCGGCAAACACCGTTCGTGTCGGTAGCGCTTCGTTGCGGGTGAAGCGGCTTACCTGGTCGGTATCAACCTTGCAGGTTACCATCTCGAACCAGGTGTGGAGCGGGAATGTCCCGAACAGTTGCTTTCTTCTCTTTATCTTAAAATACAGGTCGCCCCGGACATGGTTGATATAGTACTGGCCGTTATACGGCTTATAGGTAACGGTGTAGGTCACCCTTTGCGGAGTGATTTTCAAGTTGCGGCTTTTCTTCTCCACCAGCATCCCGACTGTTTGTTTGATATATTTCGGATTGATCTCGAAACGGGCGCGGAGTAAGGCATTGTTTTCGGAATCGATATACAGCTCTCCCCGGTACAGGGGCGAACGGACGTTTTCTTTCTGCTCGAAATAGACCACGTTGGCCAGCCGGTTGTCGATCACCGTGATGTCGGTCGAGGCATACGTATATTCTTCTATGTTTTCATTCGCCAACAGGAAGTCAGGCATCTCTTTTATCAAGTCAAGATGCAGGCTGGCCCCGATGCCCGATTTCATCCGGGCGATGAGCGTATCTTTTTCCCGTTGGCTGATGATGCGGCGCATCTTGAGAAGCTTGATCTGGTCCGGTGACGGGTTTTGCTTGTATCCGGACTTGTACACTTTGAAGACTGCTTCCGTAAGACCTACGAATTGACTTTTACGCTCGATTCCTTCCCGGTAGAACGTGGTCAGGTAGGCCGGCGACTGCGGGTAGTTCTTCCGGATGTTTTCCTGCATATCCCGAAGCAGGCGGAGCGGGTTGACGATGCGTACGACGACTTCCTGTATCGGGATCACCTTGGCTTCGAGGGCGATCGTGCTGTTTTGTTCCGTAAGAAGGGATGCCGCTACCTCACGCGGTTCGTAGCCCAGGTGGGAGAAATAGAGCGTGGATGTCCGGAGCGAGTCGGGGAGTGTGAGCCGGAACTCTCCGTTGGCGTTGGTGATGCTGCCGATGGAAGTATTCAGTACACCGACTGTACCGGCCTCGATCGGATCGTTCGTCTGCCTGTCGAGCAGGATGCCTTTCACGACAAAATGAACGTTTGTTTCTTCCCCGGGAATAGTGTCCGGTGCGGCTACCGGTATTTTGTTCTGCGGTGGTGAAATCAGGATATGGTTGCCGATGACACGCAGGTTCAATTGCTCGTCCCCCGTGATCCGGTAGATGGCCTGTCGTATGGTATAGTCGCCGTCCGGAATGCGTACCGTTTTCTCGTTATCGATCAGTTTACTGTCGTAGATAAAGAGCAGGCCGGTTTGATCGGATACTTTGTCGAGCAGCCGGTAAACCGTGTTTTTTTCTTTGGATAAATGGATCATACGGCCCAGCACATCATCGCCGTCCTGGCTTCGCAGGAAACCTGCCGGAAGCAAAAGCATCCAGAACAGCAGGAGCAGGCGGTATGTAGTGGTCGTATGTGTCATGATATAAAGGTATAACAATTATCCGGTTTTATTCGGACAGTGTTATCGTATTATTCTTTTCCGTCTTTTTCAGATTGAGCGCCAAGCAGATCAGTTCAGCCATATCTTCGGGCGTGTCGTTGGAGAACGTAACGGTAAGCGTCCGGTTTTGCAACTCAGGCGTTGTCTCCAACCGGATACCCGGATTTTGTGAATTGATAACCCGGAGGATATTACCGAGCATCTCGTCTTTGAACCGGATCCGTTCGGTGTAGCGGGCAAACTGTCCGGGGTCGGGTGTCGCGCTCAGTTGCAGTTTCCGGGAAAGAAGGGTTACGGTTTCTCCTGCTTTCACGTGTATATCCTGGCCGCTTTTCTTCAGTGTCACTTTCACTTCTCCCCGCTGTACGGACAGTTCGAAAGGAGAACTGCCGCTGCTTTTCACATTGAAAGCCGTGCCTAAGACCTCGATGCGGGTATCTTCCGTTTCGATTACGAAGGGGCGTGCGCGGTTGCCCGCCACGTCGAACAAGGCATTTCCCTGTAAGCTCACTTCCCGCCGGTCGGAAGAGAAATGTTGGGGATATTGCAACGAGGTGTTTTCCGCCAGATAAACGACGGAGCCGTCTTCGAGTGTCGTCACCAACGTAGTCGTTGTCTCGCTGTTCTGGCGGGTGAGCAGGTTCCGGTCGGCCTCCCGTTCCGTTCTGTTCAGATAAACGACGGATACGAGCAGGCAAAGCAGGGCGACGGCGGCAGCCATGCCCCCTTTCCATAGAATGCTTCTGAATGGCGAAGCCGGCCGGCCCGAAAGCAAGCCTTCTTCATCCAGGCGTTGATAGAGTGCATTCCATGCCTGGTCTGTTTTTTTCTTATTTCTTTCTGTTTCAATCATATTTCAAATAAATCTCTAATTCATTGCGTAATGTGCGAAGTGCTTTTGTCATTTCGGCCTCCACTGTTTTAACCGATAGGGAGAGAGTGGAAGCGATCTCTGCATATTTCTTTCCTTCGAAGCGATGCATCCGGAATATGCGGAGGCGGCGTTCGGGCAGCTTCCGGAGCGTACGCTCTATCAGGGCTTCCAGTTCCTTGTATTCTATCTGTTCCTGCGGGTCGTCCGGCATATCGTCTTTTTCCGGGCGGGAGAGGACGGCATCCCGGTAGCGGTTGCGTACGTCCTGATGTTCCCAATACTGAAGGGATTGGTTGCGAACGGCTCCATACAGATAACTTTTAATCGTATGGAACAGTTGCAACCTCTCTCTTTCTCTCCAGAACACTAAAAATAATTCCTGTACAATCTCTTCTGCTATATCCATTCTTCCTGTGATGCTCGCAGCATACAGACAAAGAGGCATATAGTATTGACGGAAAACTTGTTCAAAAGCTTTGACGTCTCCATCTTTGATCTTTGTCAGTATAAGCAGGTCGTTCAGCATAGGAATAATGTTTCAATATAATAATGTGCCAATGTGATAATTTGCCAATGTGCCAATTTAAGAGAATGCTAATTTATACATTAATCTATTCATTGGCAAATCGGCACATTGATTAATCGGCATATTATTTATGTTGTTTCTTCAGTCTGTCGACTGCATGTTCCAACGATTCTGTCGGTTCGATGATGTTATAGGAACCCCAGAAATTCGCGTCGGCAAAGTCGGCGACCTTGTCCGATAAGGACTGGTTCTGCTTGAATGCCATTTTGTATGGGATCGCGTTCGTCGTACTTTCTTTCCCGTCTGTCACGACCATTTCCGAAAGAATGGTGTAGTTGGTGGAGAACAATTTGCGTTTCCAGTCACATTTGAAGCGGACGCCGTTGCGGATGTAGCTCAGATAGGTCACACCGTCGCGATCCTGATAGTTGACGAGGAACGACACTTCGACCGGCTTGAAACGCAGTCCGAACGGTTTCTTCCGGAGGATTGCCTGTGTCGCCTTGTTGCGGTCGTTCATGTCGAGGAAGAACTCGGCACGGGTAAAGGATAGCCGTTCCTTATCTATATATAGTTTACCGTAATAGAGCGCATACGGCAGGATGGCCTGCGGTTCGAAATTGATTACATACTGCGGACGGTCGTTGATCGTCGTCGATTCTTCCATACGGAACTTGTAGTAAGGCAGGCTTTCCAGCTCGAGTATGACATCCGGGTTTTTCACCACATCCACATAGATAGACATATTCGGTCCGCCCAGCAGCTTGACTGCCAACGTGTCGCTCGCCTTCTGGCTGAGCAGCTTGCGGCCTTTGAAAATCTGTACGCGGTCGCGGTCTGCCGTCTCGTTGTAGGGTGTCTTATAGATGTCGATCACCGCTTCCGAGATGTTGATATACCGGCGTCCCTTCTGGGCCGTTTCCCTGTAGAATCCGGTCAGGAGGCTGTGTTTGGGATTATAGTTGGCCGGAATCTTTTTGATGGCCTCTTCCACCAGGTAGCGCGGGTCGCGGGCATGGATGATTACCTCTTCGAGCATATTCGTGTAAGGTGTCAGCCATACAGTCTCTTTTTCTATATTTTCTCCGTTCAGAGGAATTTTCGCATTGTAGTATCCGAGGTAAGATATCTCCACTTCCTTGGCCTGTATCGAGTCCTTGACCTTGAAGGAAAATTCACCGTCGGCATTCGTAACGGTACCGGTTGTCGTACCCGGAATCGAGATGTTCACATATTCCAGGCTCTTTTTGCTTTTCTTGTCTTTCACTACGCCGCTGACCGTGATGTAATCACTTTCGTCTGCCGAATCGGTCTGTGCCTGTAAAGGTGTGAATCCCGCCAGCAACAGTGTAATAAGCAAATATCCCCATAATTGTTTATGCATCGCTTTCATACTCCATATTGTTTAATAAGTTAATACTCTTGTTTGTATAACTAAGATGGTTCAGCCGGAAAATACCCTACACTTTTACGCTGTATTTTTTTCGGATGGTGGACATAATATGAAAATTTGACTATTTTTGCCCCGGTTATAGAAGATAAGAAGATGACGGAGCAGGCGGTAAGAAGATATTTGAGACAGATCGAAGAAGAGAGTTCCCAAGCGGCTCTGCGCGATTTTTACGACCTGTGTTTCGACCGTTTCTTCCGCATCGCCTACTACTATCTGCATACGGAAGAGTGGGCGCAGGAAGTCGTCCTGGATGTCTTTCTGAAAATATGGGAACGCCGGGATTCTTTGCACCGGATTGCCGACCTGGAAGATTATTTCTTTGTCACCGTAAAAAATGCCTCTTTGAATTATCTCGAAAAAGAACAGCGCCGGAAAGACCAGGCGGCGGAAGCTTGTGCCGGCACTGCCGATACGGGTGAATCACCGGAAGATATATTAGTCAGCGAGGAACTTTTCGCCCATTATGTCAGGGCGCTTGACCGCCTGCCGGAGCGTTGCCGGGAGATCTTTATCCGCGTACGTGAAGAAAAGCAACCGTATGCACAGGTGGCGGCAGATTTGGGTATAAGCGTCAATACCGTCGATGTACAACTTCAGAAAGCCGTCGGCCGCCTGCGGGAGATGTTGGGCCGTTATATCGACGGGACAGAAATTTGAATATCTTTGTACCGGATATAATAGTATGGTATGAAAGATCTGGATCATTTTATCGCGCAACAACGTTTGATCTATCCGCTGTCGGATGAGGCGATACGGAAACTGACGGACGAGATGGAGGAAGTCTTTATCCCGAAAGGCGGTTTTTCGGTTTACGAAGGAGACCGCGACCCGTATGTCTGGTTTGTGAAGGACGGGCTGACGCGCTCGTTCGTGGAACGGGATATGCGCGACGTAACTTTGTGGTTTGCTTCGTCCGGTGAAATCGTGAATATGTCTTACCGTGAAATTGCCGCCTACAATCTGGAGATGGTGGAAGACACCGTCCTGTTGCGTATTCCGGCGCGGCGGCTGGAGGAGCTTTGCGAGCAGACGCTCGAACTGGCCAACTGGATGCGTAAATTGCTCGATTATTATCTTCGGGAATATGAAAACTATTTTATAAACGACAGTTGGAGCGATGCCCGCGAGCAATACGAAAACCTCCTCCGGACACGTCCGGACCTTTTTCAGCGGGTGCCCCTCAAACATATCGCCTCTTTTCTGCAGATCACTCCCCAATCGCTTAGCCGGATACGGTCATCGGTAAAATGAACTTATAAATCATCATTTACAGGTTCACTATTTCTTAAGTTTTAAGCCTCCTGAAAATAACAAAATAGACAATAACCCCCTGTTTCGGCTATTTTTCTATTTCGTCCGAAATCTTGATCGGTTTTGGATTGACTCTTTTCACGATTTTAGCCCATTCGGATGACAACAGAGAAAATGAGGTGCCGAGCCCATATCGAAAAGCATACAATTTGATTGCTGAAAACCGGAAACAACAGCAAAGTGATAAACCTTAACTCCCGGAGAATCGAATATTTGCGGACGAAGGCGGACGGCGTTCCAAATATCCCAAGGAAATTTTAAAGGCTTGTTGCCGTGAGGTGCGCAGAAAATAGCCGTGAAGTAACGCTTCATCGCTCTGAAGGTTGACTTCGTGCTATATGAAGTCCGACTTCAGAGCAACAAAGTTCCGGATCAGAGCGATAAAGTCCCTCTTCATGGCGATAAGGTGCCAGATCATAGAAAAAAGCTCCTTTTTGACGGCTGAAAAGTGGGTTGACATTTATTTTATTCGAGGTGTCTTTTGAGACTGAAAAACACGTTTTATACAATAAGCCCCCTGCCGTAGGCTTTCTTTTGCCGTTTCGTTTCAACGAACGGTTTTGGAGCTTAGAGGCAGAGCCTCTTCCTCTGTGGACTTGAGTCCCTTTAATAGGATTACTTGTAGATATTTGAAAGGGG